>JBHBSX010000066.1:0-15307 GCA_041779175.1 Candidatus Altimarinota bacterium
GAATATAATTTCAGGATTTGAATTCAAATCAACCAAATAATTCTGTGAAAAAATCCCAAAAATGAAAGAAACGAAAAGAAAAATTTTCATAAAAATACATTATATATTCATATTCTAAAGAAAAATAAATTTTTTTCAAAAATAAATCCCTAAAAATAGGGATTTATTTTACTTGTACTCCATGAGTTTCAAGATACCGAAGAACAATCTTAGACCAAGCCGAATCTGCAATAACTCGCTCAAGGCGTGTAAATTTTTTCTTGGCAAATGATGGCAATGAAGGCGTGCGAGCAATGTGATATGTAAAATCCGTTGAAATTTTTTCTACTTTCAAAATATTTTCATATTTTTTCCAATCTATTGGAGCATCTGGATTTTCCATAAGTCATTGAAGAATTTCTTTTGTTGGAAGTTCCATATCTCTACCATGTGCATAATCAAGAAATTTTTGCATTTCTTCATCACTGAATTGCATATTCTCTTTTTCCATTTTTTCAAAAATTACTTGATTTTCTGGTGCTGAGAGATTAATTCATTCATCTTTTACTTGATACATATCACGATATTGAAATTGTACTTCTACTGTGTTTCCACTTGTCATTTTAAGAAGTAATTTTACATCACGATATCAAGATTTTTCACGAGGAAGTGAAATTGGTTCACCAGTTTTATCAGAAATAGCAATATGTGTCACTTCTTTGATTTGACTTGCTGAACGTACAAATTCGGTTACCTTATTTTTCATTTCTGGAATATCATCAACAATCACACGAAGTCGAGTGAAGTCACCAATTTTATTAAAATCACCAGCATAATCAGAAACTAATTTTTCAAATCAGCGAGAAAAAGCCTTTCGTGGACCAAATCATGATTTTTTATCACTCGAAAGAATTTTCTTTATAGTTTCATTTTTCTTAAGAATCTCCGTGTCTTGATCTGCAATATCAAGCATTTTATGAATATGTTTGATACGATTTTTGATGAATTTCAATACCTCTACAAAATCTTGAATTTTTTCCAAATCACCATGAGAAAGTTCTCATTCTGGAAGAATATTTTGTTCTATAAGAACACTTAGATATTCTTGTTGCTCTATCGTTTCTGGTTTTTTCCCTTGTAATAAAGTAAAACACACGTCAATTCCTGAATCAATATAATCCGTAATAACATGAATTTCCTCTTCGGAATTCAATCGTTTTGCCTCAATTCATTTTGGAAGATATAAATCTCTCATCTTGCGAATATCCTTCTTTTCTCCATTTATCAATAATATTTGTTCTTTTTTAAGATCAATAAATCATTTCTTAATTCCCTTTAACAAATCCATTAACAATGTATCCGCTCATTTTACGGAAGTATTTTTGATGCGACCATCAGGATCAAAAATAACTTTATTCTGATCAAGAATACCATCCTCTTTTAATTGCTTTGAGATCTGTTCAATAATTCCATACGGAATTTCTGTAGTTTGAAAAATTTTATTAGCTTTAATTTCACCATTTAATTCTCGGCTCTTGAGAATAAATCTCCACCAAACTATAACAAAATTGAGATTATTGATATCTGATTTGATAAATTCTTCCACAGATGTTCCTTCTAGTGCCCGAATTTCTATCCATTGCTGTTCCAATGCTTTTTTGTAATTATCACGCTCTTCACTCTTTCTAAAACCATTTAGAATGGTGTTATATTCTGCAAATTCTTCAAAATGTTTTTTACTATCCAGTTTCAAGAAATCAGCAAATTTTATTTTTCCATTATTTGCAATCACTTCTGAAAATACCTTTTCATATTTTTGCGATTCCTTTACTGTTTCCCATTCCTTGAATTTTACCTTTCGTATCTTCAGATTTTCATGTTCAATTGTTTCTGGAGGAACGCGACTCTTAGCATTATCTTCTGAAATTTTTTTCAATTCCTCGTCAATACGTTGATAGATTTTTTGCTTATTTTCTGGATTTTTTTCAAAAATTCCAGAAAGAAATATCTCAAATACATCAGTATATTTATCAAAATTACCATCTAAAAATTTTTCAGAAATTTTTTCACAGAATTCCTCATCATGTGCATTGGTAAGTGCAAAATTTTCAAAAGCAATATTATTCCGCTTTAAAAATATCATTCCATCAATAAGGCGACGCAAAACAATTTCAATATTCACAAGTCCAGTTTGACTTTTTTGATAACCAGATTCCGCCCAAGTAGCGAAAATATAATAAATTTTATCAAAAGCCTGTTTATATTTTGCTTCTATTTCTCATGCAATTGTCTCTCCAATATATTCTGTAGCATCACCACGAGTTGTAATTTGTCTGTACAAATGTCGATACATCGAAGGAAGAAATATCTCATTCACAAAGTCGCTATTCTCATTTTCAGAATATACTTTCTTTAATTTATCAGTTTCTTCTTTTCCAAATTTTTCCAAATTATTTATATGTGTAAAAACTGTTGTATAGCGATTTCTTAATTCTGAAAGAGGAATATTTAATGATTTTTGAAGATCGGAAATTCGTATTTTTTCTGAAAAAATAAAAAGAATATACAAGTATTGTGAGGCAAGATTTGCCATCAAATTATTTACAGTTTTTTTATCCTGCTTTGGTAATTTACGATACTGTTCTTCAAATTTTTGTAGCAAAATCTGCTTATGCATTGGATAATATTTTTCAAATTTTTTTCATATTTTTTCTTTATCAATCTGTAAGATATTATCCTGAGTATCATCAGACTGTTGTTGTCAATTAGCTAATTCTCATCATTTGTTTTCTGGCTTTTCTGAAAAATGTTTATACTTCTCGAAAAAAGAAAAATCAGATCACAAAATATACTGTTCAATCTTTCGTTGAATAAGTCTTTCAAAAAACTCCTTTCGATTTTCCAAAAGATCTTCTGCATGTGAGCGAACATTGTTTGCTACATTATTAACAACATTCTGTTCTGCTGAATGAGTTTTTGTAATTTGTTGTTCAAGATTAATATCCTGAACTGCATTAGTATCATTAATATTTTCTGGTGTTGTTGTATTTTTCATAATCATTTTCTTAAAAAGCCTTCTCATTATAACATATTTTCACCAAAAGTCCAGCAAAAATCATTCTAAGATAATTCAAGGCGTATATCCTGCTATTTTGTGTATTTTTCAAAAATCACCAATACCTATCAGTAATATTTTTTTTGAAAAATATTTTTATTTTTCAGTAACCCTGTGGAGTATAAAAAATTTTAGAATTTTTTAAATATATAAATACCTCCAAAAGAGAGACTTTTTATTTTTTAAAAAAATTTTAAAAACTTATTTATTATGTATTTACCAAATAAGAATCTTAAGGAGAACAAAAATATCAAAAACGAAAAATCTAGAGGTTTTTGAACAAAAAAATAAACCCTCCATTACAGAGAGCTTTTATTCTCACAATATGCTTTAAAATTATCAAGAATTGCTTGCCAACCTGCTTTTTGAAAATCTTTATCATTCTGATCTTCAGGTTCAAAATTCTGAATGACTTTTGTAGTATTTTCATCAATTTTTTCAAGAAAAAGTTCCACTTTGCGTCCGTCATCAAGCGTGTATTTGAGTGTTGATTCTGGCATGATTTCTGTAAAAAATCCGGTAAAATCAAATGAAAAACTTCCATCGCGAGCCGCCATTGTATAACAAAAACGACCATTTACTACGAGTTCATTTTCCGCTTTAGGACAATACCAGTCAGGACTAGCAGAATTCCAATTTGCGATATCTTGTGGATTCACAGACGCTTCCCATACAAGAGAAATAGGTGCGGAAATAGTATTTCCGATTTGAATAAAAGACATATTTTTAAAAAAGTATCAGTATTATATAGAGAAAATTTTATTTGCAAATATTTTGTTGGTGTTCTTATGATTTTATTATTTTTAAAAAATCCCTCATTTCGAGAGATTTTTTAAATTATTTTGATTGTGTAAATAGCCAATCGCGAGCTGTTGCAAGTTTGTATGCTTCGTCAAAAGAATACATATGTTCAGCACCCTTCCAATCTGTTGGCTCTGGCATTACTGTTCCTGTTGAGAAACGAATAAGGTTGTGCGTACTGTTTTCTTTGAGAACATCAGCTACAAGTGCTTCTTTTTGTACACTATCAAGTTTTGCTGAGAATTCTGCTTCTGCATAAGTTGTTCCTTGCGCATCAAAAGCTGCTTCCATTTGAGCCATACCAACTGATGCTTTTGGGTCAGCCGCAGAGACTATATAAAAGAATTTTTTGTTAGCAAATTGCGCAATAACATTTGGATCCCATTGACTTCCTACAAACATAGACGCCGCAAAGAGATCAGGATATTTGAGGTTAAAATAGAATGAAAGCATTCCACCACCAGATTGTCCTGTTGTATATACTCGATCTGTATCAATGCTATTTTTTGCAATAATTTCTTTTACAAGCAATGGAACCAATTCTGCTTCCGTACTTACTTCCCAAGCATCATTAACTGTTGCTTCTGGACCCGCAAAAGACGGAACCAATACGAATGCTGGATTTTTTGCTTGTGATTCTTTGCTTGCAAAAATCAATGAACCGTATCATTGTCTTAAAACTTCAGAAGGTTCTTTTCCTGTCCAAGACGCATCTGGCATAAAGAGAACAAGTGGATATTTTTTGCTTGCATCATAGTTTTCTGGTGTAAACAAATGATATGTCAAAGTTTTACCAGAAGTTGCATCTGTATATGTAAGTGTTTGGAATTTTGGTGCAATTTCTTCACGAAGAGCCGTCAAAACCGCATCAGAATTACGATGAGCAACAAGTCCAGCCGCACCACTATTTCCAGAATTTCCTGTTGTTGTTGGTGTAAAACTTCCTGATTGAGTTGTTGCACCAGTTGTAGTTGTTTCAGTACTTCCAGTTGTTGTAGTCGTTGTAGTTGTAGTTGTAGTGGTTGTTCCACAACTTGTAAGAACAAGTCCACTCAACAAAGCAATACCTGTAATTGCCTTTTTCATAAAGTAAAAATGATAAAATAAAATGCTGAAAAATATCAACATTTGCATTATATAGAAAAAATTTTATTTGCAATTATTTCCCTATCAATTCTTATAGTTCTCTTAATTTGTAAAAATTTTTTAAAAAATTTTATCCAAAAATCGACATTTTTTCACCAAAAAATCGAGAAAAAATCATAGCCACAAACATAATTCCTACAAACAAAAAGAGAGAAATAGTAATAAGCTCATACAAAATAATTTGTTTTAATTCACTATATTTGTGATTTTGTAAAAAATTTTGAAAAAAATTGAAAAAATTTTTACAACGAAAATAGCAAAAAATTGCAAAAATTATAAAAATCCCACCAATAATATAATTGACAATATTGATTCCATAAATATTGCTCAAAATCGTAAAAATCCCAGCAATAAGCCAGGAAAAAATATTGAAATATGAAAAAATAATAAAAATCTGCATATTATAAACCAATTTTTTGATATGTTTTTTGAAAAAATTTTTCCAAAGCCTGTTCAATATCAATATCACTTCGATGAGCAATATCAATCAGCCACCAGATATTTTCAGCTAATTTGTGTTCCAATTCTTCACGAGAATCAGCTTTTGGCCAAATATTTTCTTCAGACATAATATTGCGAGCAACAAGCCCAGAATCAGACAAATATCACAAAACATCTTCTTGCAAAGTCCATTTTCTTCCGTGGTATTTTTCTTCTAATTCATGATATCTTTGACGAATGAGAATTGATTTTTGAATAATTTCTTGAAAATTTTGAGACATATTTTTATAATAAAAATTTTTGACATTATAAAAAAATTTTTACAAAAATCAAATAAACTCATTCTGAACGGATTTAATCCGTTCACTACACTATTCTCACAACAATCACAATCAAATAAAAATTTTTACAATCTTTTCTTTTTTAGAATTACCATAAAATAAGGATTTATTATGATGGATTTTTTGTATTTAAAAATTCTAAAAAAACATATTCGCTATATACTCATAACTTATTTATCCCAGAAAACAAAATACAAATGTATTAAAAAATTTTTTGAATAAAATAATAAAATCCCTGAAATAAGGGATTTTATTATTTTATAATCTTTGCTGGAACTGTTGTCATTCCTTCAAAGAAAGCATCAAACTCATCTTTGAGCATTTCTTCTTTTTCAAGCAATTTTTCTGCAATTTGCTTGTGGAGATCAAAGTTTTCACGAATAATTCTCTTGGCCGTAGCATAAGCTTCGGCAAGCAATTCACGAACTTTGGTATCAATCATTTTTCGGCTGTCTTCGGAAATAGTTTTTTCTTGACCGCCACCACCGAGATAATTCCCTTCAGACGCGTCTGGTGCATAGTTTTCAAGACCAAGATCTTTATCAAAACCGAATCGCATCACCATAGCACGAGCAATAGCCGTCGCACGTTCAATATCATTGGACGCACCCGTTGTAATATATTCTTCACCAAGAAAAATCTCTTCCGCAGCACGACCCGCAAAAAGCGTTGCCAATTCATCAAGATATTTTGCTTTAGACGTATAAGTCGTGTCTTTTTCTGGCAAGAACCAAGTTACACCACCAGCACCACCACGAGGAAGAATAGAAATCTTGTGAACAGGATCAGTGTGTGGAAGCATTTTCCCTACGAGTGCATGTCCAACTTCATGAACAGAAGTCAACCATTTTTCATGATCAGTCATTTTGAGAGATTTTTTCTCATTTCCCATAATCACCTTTTCAATAGATTTTTGAATCATTTCTTCAGTGATTTTTTCGCTGTTTTGTTTACCAGCGAGAATTGCTGCCTCATTGAGAAGGTTTCCAAGTTCTGCACCCGAAAATCCAACCGTAATTCCTGCAATTTTTTTCCAATCAATAGACTCATCAAGTGGCTTGTTGCGACGATGAACGGCAAGGATCTTTTCACGATCTTCGAGTGTTGGCAAGTTGATGGTTACCTTACGATCAAAACGACCTGGACGCAAAAGTGCTTTATCAAGCACATCAGCGCGGTTGGTTGCCGCCATTACAATTACATTGGTATCATTGTCAAATCCATCCATTTCTGTAAGAATCTGATTCAATGTTTGCTCTCTTTCATCGTGTCCACCACCAATTCCAGGCGAACGCTTTTTACCAATAGCATCAATTTCATCAATAAAAATAATTGACGGAGCTTTTTCGCGGGCTTCCGCAAAAAGTTCACGAACACGAGACGCACCCACGCCCACAAACATTTCTACAAATTCTGAACCAGAAATTGAGAAAAATGGAACACCCGCTTCCCCTGCAACCGCACGAGCAAGCAAAGTTTTACCCGTTCCTGGAGGACCTTGAAGCAAGATTCCACGAGGAATTTTGGCGCCAAGTTTTTTGTATTTTTCAGGATTTTTGAGAAAATCCACTACTTCTACAAGATCGGATTTTTCTTCTTCTGAACCGGCCACATCTTTGAAAGTAACCTTATCTTTCCCGTCTGGATCATATTCTCGCGCACGAGATTTGATAAAATTCATGGCATTACCCATAGGACCGCCACTTCCTCCCATCATACGAGTGAGAAGAAATATAAATAACAAGAACATCAATACTGTGCCAATAAGCCCACTTGACGCATCAAGAATCATATCCCAAGCACTTGGAGCAATATACGCCACTTGTGTTGCCGGTACCACAGAATTACCATCTTTTTTCAAGAAACCAAGATCAGCAAGTGTCATTTTTGGATCAACTTTTACAATATCAATTTCTTGAGTTTTTACAGTAACACCATTATCCTCATTTATTGTCTCGGCTTTCTTGGCGCGGATTTCATCCGCCTTTTGTTCTATACGAACATATTTTTCAGAAAAGAATTGAGACTGCAGATCAGTAAGTGTAATATCAGTATTTTCAACAATTTTTACACCACTATTTACTACTGTTCTATTCCAAGTATTATACAATGCAAAAGCAAGTACCACTAGAAGTAAAAAAGTAATAATTTTGCGACCAGTAATTTCTACGACTTTTACGCCAGCAGGCATCTTTGGAAGCTTTTTTTGATTTTTTTCAGAATTTTTTTTATTTTTTTGAGACATCAAAAAGTTTTTAAAAATTAAAGCAAAATTATTATATGAATTTTTTTAAAAAATCAATATATTTTTTATTGACTATATGGCAAAAATGGCTGTGCAGAAATAATTTTCCAAGAACTATCTTTTTCTTGTAAACCTTTTAAGATTCCTTGAAAATGCAAAGCGCCATATACCACCGCAATATTCTGATCAGAATGTGAAGAAATATATTCTACAATTGGCTTGTTGCGTTCATTGAGAACCACATATAAAAAATTCATTTGAACAGAAGAATCTTTGTTTTGTTCAATAATCACCAATTGTTCATCACTCATTTTAAGCATAAAATTCAATAAACTTGTGATAATATATCGAGTAATATTTCTCTGGCGATTAGATAACAAAGCCATTTCTCGAGAAAATTGTTGCATTTCTTGTTCAATGTTTGGCGTCACTTCACCACTATCAACCGTTCCACTTCCAAGCAAAGCCACAACATCATCTATTTTTAAGTCAACATTGATAATTTTTTCCGAATCAATACCATCATACAATGAATCATCTTGTTCTGCTAAACCAAAAATTTCTGCGATTTGAGAATAACCAAGACTTGTAAAATTAAATCCCATAACTTCATTGATTTTAGATTCAGAATCTACACTCCCACTTCCCACTCCTTCCGCCAAAAACACAAATCCCTCATCTTCCAGAATATTAAGCGAAGCATTTTTTTCTTCAAAAAATTTTGGTGTCGCAATATGTGACATTTTCACAAAAACCACTTTTTGTCCAGCATCATTCTGAAGAACAATATTAGCAAGTCTCGCAGGATTGATATCATTATGATAGTATACAAAAAATACTGATAGTGAAAACAAAAATCACAAAAAAGAAAAAATTCATAAAAAAATATTTTTCATTAAGTGAGAAAATTTGGCTTCTTGAGCTTTTTTAAAAATCAAACGAATAATTAAAGTCAATATAGATGCTATCAAAATCCCATTTATAAGCAAAAAAATTCCTGAAATAATATCAAGATATATAGTTCCAAAAATAGCAAAAATTGCTAAAATATATATTGTTATTGTAAAGAAAATTGAGAAAAATTTTTTCATAAAAAATAATTATACAGTTTGTATTATATAGAAAAAAATATTTTGTAAAAATTTTTTAAAAAAAATCCCAATAATAGGGATTTTATTCATCAAAATCATAATCTTCATAATCATCATCATATTCATAATTGGATTTTTTATTTTTTCCAAAATCCTGAACACGATCATCATGTTTCACTTTATTCTGTCTCTCAAAATAATCTTCATAAGCACCACCCTTTTCTTTGGATTTAAACATGGATTTGCGAGATTTGAGTTCAATTTCAATTGGTGTTCCTTCAAAACCGAAGAATTCACGAATTTTATTTTCAATATAACGAATATACGAAAAATGAAAATGATCAGCATTGTTTACAGAAATCACAAACTTTGGTGGATTGATATCAACCTGAGAACCATAATAAATCTTTGGTTTATGAGATTTGCGACTACCCGTTGGTGCATGTTCATAAGTAATTTGACGAAGAAATTGATTAAACACACCTGTCTTGATACGCTTCGCGCGCTCTTTTTTGATATTTTCTGCATGCTCAAGAATAAGATCAATACGACGACCTTCAATAGCAGACGAAAATACTACTGGCGCATATGAAAGAAAATCAAATTTCTTAGAAAGATAGGTCATATATCTGTCAAGAATATTTCCTGGATTGATTCCTGGCTTTGTGAGAACCTTGTCCCATTTGTTAAGAATAAGAATAATTCCCTTTTTTGCCTTCATAGCCTGACCAACAAGATGTTCATCTTGATGTGCAATTCCGTCATAAGCATCAATCACAATTCCTACAACATCAGCACGCTCAATCGCGCGTTCTGAACGAAGTACTGACCATTGTTCAATATTACGAGTTCCAATCTTACCAGCACGACGAATACCAGCTGTATCAATAAGACATACCTTCTTGCCATTATGTTCAATAATAGTATCAATAGAATCGCGCGTTGTTCCTGGCATGTCTTTAACTACCGAACGAACCTCGCCAGCCATAGCATTCACAAGTGAAGACTTCCCTACATTTGGACGACCAATAAGCGCAATCTTGAGAAGATTTTCATCATAAGCTTGATTCAATTGCAGGCCGAATCACATTTTTTTGAGTTCAGAAGCAAGTGTTTCTTTGAGTTCACGAAAACCACGACGCTGAACTGCCGACATAGGAATTACCTCACCAAGACCAATAGAAAGCAATTCATACGCTTCATTATCTCGTCGTGAATTATCCGCTTTATTCGCAAGAATAATCACCGGTTTCTTAGAACGACGAAGGCGACGAATAATATGATCGTCCCATTCTGTTACTTTATTGTATTCAAGAACAAGGAGTGCAATATCTGAAGACTCAATAGCATCATCAGTACGGGCACGAACATCAGCAAGAAGTGTTTCATTGTCCGCTTCAACAATACCCCCACTATCCGCAAGAATATAGGAAATTTTGTTTTCTTCATCATCAATATGATATTCAATAATATCACGAGTTGTATTCTCAATATCTGATACAATAGCAATCTTGTGGCCAGCCAAAGCATTAAAAAGACTAGATTTTCCTACATTTGGACGACCGACAATAGTAACTCTTGGAAGCATTTTTATAAATTTTTAAAAAAAGTTTTGCATAGAATACACAAAAATCACAAAAAAGCAAGCAGAAAAATAAATTCACTTTTTCACAAGTTTTTATAATTTTTGAAAAATATTGAGTTTTGTTTTTTATTTTTAAAAAATTTTGAAAAATTTTAAAAAAATCCCCCCAAAGGGAGATTTTTATTCACGATATGCTTCAAATCCAATAGGCGGATTAGCAAGAAGATTAGCATCATATTCAATAATCAGTGGATATTTTGCCAAGTCATCATCTGTATTGGTAAACAATTGCTTGAGGTTAGCTTTTTTTCAAGTAACAGTTCCAGTATTATTCACCGTTCCACCACCAATAACCTTTGCATTTCCAAATGGCTTATTATTCCAGAGATAATAGCGACGAAGGAAGTTGAGATCATATTTTTGAGCAGAATTCTGATCACAATTAGCCGCCGTAACGAATACTGGACATTTGAGCGGATTAGTACGAGAACCACCAATAGTATTATGAGAAATAATGGTTCCATAAATGTGTAGCTGATTCTTAAGGGTATCAATATTACCTACACTAATTTCATTTGTTCCATCATAACTCATAACAGAGCCCTCCATTACATATGAACCAACAATATTGGTAACTCCTGGATCTATATACAGATTTCCACCTCGACCTTGCGAATCTTTTTGGATTACAACACCAAGAATAGAATTATTAGCATAATACATATCGTTTTTTATATACAGATTTCCTCCACGAATTACAATAGTTCGTTTTCATGAAATAGCTTGTGCGGTTAGCTTAATAGTTTGACCCTGTGCATCAATCACAAGAATAGAAGAATTATTATCATGTTGCACAATTCCTGCATTTACCCCTGTACCACTTGGAAAAGATGCTGCATTTGTAATAGTTGTTCCAGCTGGATTCATAGCAATATTTCGCGTTGCAATAGCAATAGACTTATTGATTTCATCACGTACACTTGAATCCAGTGATTCTGAAACCTGATTACCAAGATCCCCACTTTGATTTGCAAGAATAGTGTTCAGTTTACTATCTGCTACAGTACCAATGATTTTTACACCCGCTTGCGTCGCACTTCCACTAACATTATTATTATTATGATAACTTGGCTTACCAATAATATCACCATTATATGTAATATTTTTTCCATCAAGAGAATATACAAAGTGTGTAGAAAGATAAATTTTTGAAGTTCCATCTACTGTTTCATTATCTTTTTGCTTAAGAAGGGTACTTATAGATCCATACTTCTTTTGTTCATAAGTATTTTTATTAAATATATTGCTAATAAAATTATCTTCGTATGGAAGAAATAATGAGAATTTGTCAGCTTTTTCTCCATTATATTCATAAGAGAGTTTACCACTCAATAAGCCAATATCTTTAAGAGAATTAGAATTTTTTATAACCTCTACTTTACTTGTCTGTTCAGCACCTTCTATGAATCCACCATTACGCAAGTCGCCAGTGATTTGGCTGGTAAATAGAGGCTTATAAGCAGGATCATCAATATTGACTGAAGCTAAATCTCTAGATGCTATACTACGGATTTTTTTCTGATCATCTTTTACCGAAATGATTGATTTCAAACTAAAGCTAGCTTTAGGATCGGAAACTGGTCCTCAATCTACATAAGCATTTGCAGTAGGTGTATATACTTGAAGAATCAAATCATATTTTGAAGTACCTGCTTGCGGTATGATACTATTTTTTATAATACTTGCACCTGGTCTTGGAAGCTTATCTGCTGCGCTTGCTGAATCTGACTTGATGTATACAGAAGTATCTCCTGTTCTAGTTTTTTGATTAAGATACATACTGTTTGTGGAAGTAGTTGTGGTTCTACTTATAACACGATCAATATCTTTAGCAGGTATAATGTTATTTCAATATTTATCCAATATCTCTCGTGTATATACATTTTCGCTTCCATCGGCAATCTTAGTTCAGCTCTCCGATGTATTTGCTGTTATTGCTTGAACAATATTGGCAAAAACATTAAAAGTATATGTTTTATTTTTTATAGGGGTTTCATTTCCTGCTGCGTCTACAATTTTTGTGAGCTTCAGAGTTACTTCACGACCACCCAAAGATGCATTCAAATCGTCATCTACTTCGGTATAAGTATTTGGCAATGGGAATTTATATTTAAATCCTGTTGATTGTTTAGGAGTCATCTGATTGGCAGGATCATCTTCTTCTATTTCATAATGTACAATAATTGGAGAACCATCCTGATTATTATATACAATCTGAATAGGACTTGAATCACCAGCCATGAAGTTATTATTATCATCATTAAGTTTTGGAATCCTTGCAGAATTATTTCCCGCACTATCATCGCTAGTATCATTTGGATTAGATACTTGTACACCAATATTATTTATATTTGGAAGTTCCATATCTAGTTTATACACCTCTTGCCCTTCCACCCAATCCGATTCATTTCCAGCACCATCAACTATCTTATAACGAAATTTATACGCCGTTCATTTGGTAAAAGGAGCAGTATACATATATGTCGCATCAAGATCTGAATTATTAGTTGTTTTTATACTAATTTCTTCGAAACTATTTATACTTTCCCACTCAGACCATCAGCTTGCAAAATCTGGTCCAATATCTGATGTCTTTTTTTCTATAATAACAGATGGGACTCCTATATTATAAGGAATATTACCAGAAGTTGGCATCTCAACATTAACAGCAGAAAGGGTTTTTGTATTAGCTTGATAAACAAACTTATTTCCCACTATTCCCAATTGAGCATTTCCTTTCATTTGAAGAGCCAATGGGGATGAGAATGAACCTCCATAATCTTTTGCTTTTATCTTAATGACAATCTTAGGTTCTCTTGTCCAACCATTATTATTCTTAGCATTGTCATTAAGATAATTAACAGTTAATCACCAAGGCTTTGTTCCATCCCATTTTTCACATTCCATTCTTCCAGAAAGATCAGATATAGCCCGAGACTGATGATAATAATATCAATTTCCATTTGGTGCATCCCATGTATTTGGCCAAGCATCTCACATCAATGGAGTGGAATTGCCTCCAAATATTGGCGAACGAGTATCGTTTCGAGTAGCCACCCAACTCGGCACATTATTTCCCTTAATATTTCCGTCTACGTGAGGATCCTCATCACAAAAAGAGGTAGCATTGCCTGTTGGTGTTTTCACTCCTTTTTCAGATTTAGTATTATCAAATGCCTCTGTATGACGACCGTACCAACCCCGCCTATCAGCGGAAGCCTGAAGAATTTTATTATTTCCAAACCAATTTGATGGAGTATTTCCAGCCACATCATATACACGAAAGCGAAATTGAAAACCATTTATTTTTCCTTGTGTATCAGGCAAAAGAAAAATAGATCTTTCAGAGTGTGATTGTGAATCTATACTACCAGCCGATTTCCATTCAGACCAAGTTGAAAAATTATTAGTACCATCAGACTGGCGATATTGAATTTCATATCTCTTTAATCCAGATCCACCCCCATCAAGTGCATTCATTGAAATAATAGCCGCTTTTTCTTCGTTTTCAAGAATATAGTCAATAGCCACTCATTTAGGAATTGTAGCATCCCAATGTTGACAATAGAAAGTATTAGTTTCTGCTGCATATCGAGATACACGCCCTTGAGCAACATAGTATCACTTTCCATCAGGTCATTTGTCTAATGTGCCATTCGCTGCCTCTCCTCTATATGGTGTATTATTTCCATCAAAAGGAGGTTTAATAGCATCTGTTACATTATCCGTAGTACACAGGGTTGAAAAACCTGTACCAATAGTTACAGGAAAATCACCATACCATTTTGCATGTCATACAAGAGGAGTGATTCCCATTGTTATTCCCAATAAACAATATGTAGCTGTTCTTTTCATATAAAACAAAATATTTCCCTGATTATACCATAAACAAATGTTTTTTTGCAAATATGTTATAACTTTTTTCAAAAAACATTTGGACAAAATTATTTTTTATGGCAAAATAAAAATCCCAAATATTGAGATTTTTAAAAATTTTTCATAATTTTTGCAATAAAAAATCATTCTGTGAACTTGCTTGGCAAAATTCGTATACACTTTTCTTGCAAAACCGAAAAATCCTGATCGCGAAAATGAGTAATATTTTTCTCATAAAAATCCTCATTTTCCACTCACAAAACACAATTCACAAGCTTCGCGTCTTTGTTTTTTTCTAAAAATTTTAAAACTACCAATTCATTTTCCTCTGGCGCAAGTGTACACGTAGAATACACGAGTTCTCCTCATTTTTTCAATTTTTTCCAAGACAATTCCAGAAGTTCCGACTGAAGTTCGGATTTTTCGAAAATATTTTTCTCCGACCAAAAACCAAAACTTTTTTCATTGTTTGTATCAATTCTTCACTCTGCAGAACATGGCGCATCCAAGAGAATTTTATCAAAAAATTCTGTAGAATTTTGCAAAAATTTACGAGCATCGGATTTGATAA
This sequence comes from Candidatus Altimarinota bacterium, assembly GCA_041779175.1. Classification (GTDB taxonomy): domain Bacteria; phylum Patescibacteriota; class Gracilibacteria; order BD1-5; family UBA2023; genus GN02-873. The sequence goes on from JBHBSX010000066.1 coordinate 15,252, forward strand.
TTTCCACATTGGAAGCATTTTGTAGGCGACAATTATATGCAAGCTTGTCCGCACGA
>JBHBSX010000067.1:0-5766 GCA_041779175.1 Candidatus Altimarinota bacterium
TATTCGCTACATACTCCTCTAAAACCAGAGCAATGAGAAAAAGTGATAAAAAAAGAAAGAGTAAATATTCCAACCAGATGACAGAAGTCTTATACAAAACAATTTCCTTTTAAGAACAGGAACAAAAAGAAGAAAAAAATAATTTGTTTTTGCAAGAAATATTTTTTAAAAAAATTTTAAAACTTATACTCGCAACGCATTTTTCATTTTAAAAACTCAAGAAACTAAAAATAAACACCCCAACATCTTGCTGGAGTGTTTACAAAGAATATAAAATCTTTGTATAAAAAATTACTGTAACGGAAATATCTTTTCATTAATCTTTATTTGTTTTTGAATAGTATTTATAGTTATTGTTTTTGAGGTTATATTTGAATTATTTTGAAAAATTTTTGCAATTTGTGTCTCATACATAGAAAAATTAGCAAGAATAATCCTCAATTGAGTAATAGGCATTTTTCCTTCAAAATGTATTTCATAATCGGTAGTAACTTTTAATCATGAAAGTATATTATTTGATACATCAAAAATAAAAGAAATTCCCTTGTTTTGAGTTACAAAATCTATTTGATAATCTGTTCACTGCATTAAAGATATTTGCTCATTTTCTGTTTTAATCAACAAAAGTGTATTAATAAGTTTAGAAATCTTGGCAATATTAGCATCAGCCACTTGCTCTGCTTTTGGCTCAACAATAGTCTCATTTTTCACTACACTATCCATTCATGATACTGGAGTAGTTGCACTATTTTTTTCAGTACTTACTGTTGCACTTGCTATATTTGAGGCAGACTTTCTCTCAAGTTGATAAGTTTTTGTATTATATTTAGGAAATACTGTATTTTCTTCGGCAATATATGGAGATTGTTGATAGTCTCTATAACCTGTTTCACTCATCATATCAATAAATCATTTCAATTGAGCTAAGTATTTTTCAATTTCCATCTTTGAAACTGCACTCATATTGGTATTATTCGTAATATTTCTATTATAGATATCATTCATAATGGAGTATGTGTTTGTAAGATTATTTACAATAGCATCATGATTGTGTGTGGAAAGTTCTGGAACCCCCCTATTAACATATGCAACTGCAAGGTAAATTTCATTATTTTCATTCACTGTATATGTTTGATATAATGAATTCACAAGAAGATATAACATTGGAGAATAAAAATCAGTAGCCAATGCAGTTTGTGCATTATTTTTTTGATCCGATTCAGAAATACCCCTTACATATCGTTGCGTTGCATTAAAAATAGCTGAATACATTTTGTAAATAGATTCTTGTTCCATTGTTACTCGACTCAAGAGCATTTCTGAAAAAATAGAAAGTCCAAGAGACATCTTTTCTTTTTGTGTATTTACATCCGAAACAACTGCTTTTTTGTGTGCATCTTGCACATCTGGCATAGTTCGAAGAATTAAAAATGCATATAATGATAAATCAAAATAATCACCATTCGCAATCTCGTTCTGAGCTTGCGAAAGAGTATTATTCAAGACAGCAATAGTATCTACTGATATTTGACTTGCCACAAGCTTATCTTCCAAAATATTTCTCGAAAAAATATTTGAAAGCACTTGAAACATCTTTCATTTACCTGTTGTTGGAGTAATTTTTAAAATATTTGCCGCCTCATCATACAATTTTTGATAATGAATATTTGCATCATTTGATCCCATAAATAAAGCAAAACGTCCATCAATAAGAAATTGTTCAATCATCTTTTTTGCTGTATTTTCCAATTCAAATTCCTCTGTTTGAATCAAAATAGAATCAATACGAGAACGAAATTCTTCTACACTAATTTCATTATTTATAGCCTGCGAAAAAATAATTTGCAATTCTCATAACAAACGGTACATTTTTTTTGTTGGATTCTGAATAGCACTATCTATTGAAAAATTCTTTTTTACAGATGTTGTATACTGTTTTAGTGCATCAACCGCCCGTACACGCTCCTTGGATGCTAACCTCAAATAATCAAAAAGTTTGCTTGCAGATTGTTTGAGTATAAAAAACGGAACAATAATATCTTGTTTTGCACCAGCTATTTCAATTCTTGGATTAATAAATGAAATAGATGTATTTTTATCACTTCATCCTTGAGTCTGAATAATTCGGAGTAAATCAGCATTTTCCGACATATTTGCATTCATTACAGGATCAAATCGAAAATACATTCCAGGAAAAAGAATCATTTTTGTCTTCACAGAATCCGCATAAAGAAATGATAATTCCCCAACCATATCCACAGAATAAAACACAATAGTTCCATCATCCTCATGTGATACATAAAAACTTCCACTTGTAATCTGCTTAAATGAAAATGTTTTTGCATTATCAACAAGAGTGTACACATCAAATGGGTCATACCAAGAAAAAATTCAGCGAATTTTTTCTATAGAAATAATTTTATTTTGACGAACAATTTGAGAGCTTATTGGGGTTTCTGAGGATTGAGAAATGAAAAATCATGTTGTCAGGCGACCAAAATCCGCAGCAAAAACACCTCATTCAGGAACATTATCTTCAAGTAATGAATTATATTGAATATTTCCATCAGCATCCAACTGTATTTTTCCAGATTCCTCCAAAGGAAGAGAAAAAGTGATTTTTTTTGAATTATCAATATTCTCACTAATATTTTTACTGGTTTTTTCAAAAGCCAATGAGGTAAATACCAAAAAACTAGCAATTATAATTGATAACACAAAAATCACAATATATCGTAATGTGTGTTTCATAAAAAATCTATATTTGTTCCAGAATATCACATTTTCTCAAAAATTGCAAATTTACAAACCACAATGTTCTGAAAAATTTTTTAAAATTTTTTGATACAAATCAGATCTATTATTGCCAATAATTCCCATTTCTCTGTTATTTTCAAGAGAATTAGTTGTAAAATTCTGACTTCACAAAAAAATCCAATTATCATCACGAAGCATAATCTTTGCATGCAAATATGGCTTTTCCACCATTTTCCATTGAAAAGAATATTTTTGAAAATTTTCCTGATTTCATTCATTTTTAGCCGTACAAACACTTACTTTTACACCATTTTTATGGAGTTTTTCCAATTCTTGTAAAATTTTTTCATCAGTTACACTTTGCACATACACAAAAATTTCTTTTTTTGTTTCTTTGATAAAATTCTCAATTTTATCACGAGAATTCAATGGAGAAATCACAATATGTGGCGGAATATCGGACAATTGTACAAATCCCTCATGATTATAATCTTTTTCAAAAATTTTTTCCAAAAAATTTCGTGTCGTCTGATCTCATCCTGTATAGATATATTCTCGATTTTTATCAAAAAATGAACGAGTCCAATTGCCTGTGCTTATAAAATACTGCTCATCAATAATCCAGAATTTTGCATGTGTAAAGGTATAACGATTATTATCTGTATATTTTACAGGAATATTATTTTCTTTAAAAAATTTCCAAGCCGTTACATTGATAGAAGGATTGCCATATACTGCTCATTCAAGTAAAATACGCACATCTACCCCACGATTTTTTGCATTCAATAATGATTGAAAAATTTTCTCATTTTTCGTAAAAGTATATATTTCAATAAAAATTTTATTCTTTGCATTATCAATAGCATTTAACAAAAATTGCTCTTTTTGTGTATTTGGAAAAACTAAAATCTCGCCAGAAAAAGAAAAATCCCCAGAAGTTGCAATTTCCTGGGTTGCATTATTTCTTTGAGAATAAAAATGATTATCATATCTCTCGGAACATGAGAATAATCACAACAAAAACAGAAAAATCCACAAAAATTTTTTCATAAAAACATCAATGAATTATTCATCTTTTTTCTCTTCCCCACCAATTTCATGAAATTCTACACGATAGCTTGATTCTTCAGATTTTTTATAAAAACCAACGCGAGACAAATTGTATACAATAGATAAAACTACAGCCGAAACAAGATTTGATAAAAATATTTTATAAATCATCAAAACCACTCAAAGTGGCAAAATAATATTTTGATGAGTCATAACAAATCGAAAAACACTAGAAATACGAACAGATTGAACATAATATGACCAATCACGAAGCCAAACGAATATTGTTCCTGTTTGAAAAATATACGTTTGTTCTATCATATACACAATAACCGAAAAGAATCCTAATATCAAAAAACCTGCCAAAAAGAAAAATTGTGACATATATAATACTGGATTGGTCGTTTCTGAAAGTACCAAAGAACCATTTATAGGAAAAACAACTGCCAAAATAAAAACAAAATACACTGCAATACTTACAATAAAAACCGACAATCCAAATGGCAATAATCCACCAGTTGTTCCCATTGATGGATTAGAAAGCAATAAAACTTTTAATAGCACAAAAATCCCAAGTCCAACTATCGCCCCAAATGCAACAGCATAAATCTTTCGAAGTGAAACAAAATAATACATCGCAAAAATCCCCACAAACATGAGGAAAAAAAATACAACATCAAATGGAGATACCTTAAAGGCATTTGCGAGAGAATTCACTATTTGCATGCCAGTATTTTATAAAATTTTTATATAAAAGCAAGAGAATTTTATAAAATTGAATTTGTCTGTAAAGCGGTTAAATAAGCAATTGCCAGAGCATCAGCCGCATCGTCTGGCTTAGGAATTTCCTGAAGTCAACAAAGAAGTGTAATAGCATTTTGCAATTGCTGTTTTTTAGCATTTCCATTTCCAGTAATTCCCTGCTTTACCTGCAAAGGAGTATATTCATGAATAATTATTCCTCGAGAAGCAAAAAGATGCACCATAACTCCTCGAGCCTGCGCAACATCAATACCAGTAGTAACATTTCTTAAGAAAAATAATTTTTCAATTCATACCACCATTGGTTTGTATATATCAAGCAATTCTTGCAAATCATTATGCATCAATAATAATTTTTCAGAAAGAGAAATTTTTGGTGGAGTGGAAATCACTCAATACTCAATAACTCGAATTTTTTTATCAATTTTCTCAACAAATGCAAAACCAACAGTAGTAGTTCCTGGATCAATTCATAAAATTATCATAAAAATTCTATAGTTATAAAATTCATACTTTTCATACTTTTTAATTTTTCCCCTTATTTAAGAGAAAATTCATTGTAATCATTGTTTGTAAAAATTTTCATCAGTAATATCAATTCAAGATTTTTTAAAAATATTTTTCACAGAATCACCTCATCATTGTGCGGCAATTTTTTCAAAAATTTCTATAGCATTTTCTTTTTGAAACACAGAATCCGCTGACAAATATGCAAAAATATAGGAAAGATTATAGAATGGATTTTCATACAAACTCCAAGTAAATAACACATAATCATCATAAAAATCATTTTCACGAAGCCAAAAAATGAAAGAATTCTCATCAGTAAAATGTTGCTGAATATACGCCCCATACATATGTTCTTCAAAATCCTGAAAAAATTGAAAATACTGGAGCTTGTTAATATATTTTTGTTTCAAATAATCATATTCGGCCGATAATTCCCAATTTTTAGAACAAAAATCCATAAGCATTCTTTCAAAAAAACTTGCACAAAATTCGCTCATAAAAATCGATGGCATCGCCTCAAGCCTTGTGATATTTTTGGACAAATACATTTGATACGCATGACCTGACTCATGAATCAAAGTGCTCACATCAAAAAAATTTCAAAAAAAATTTGTGAAAATTTTAGGATTTTTCCCAGCAACAAAAGTAGTGAATGATTGAGAAAATAGTGAATTTTTCTCGGTTAAA
>JBHBSX010000068.1:0-8949 GCA_041779175.1 Candidatus Altimarinota bacterium
AAAACCAGTAAAACTAGCAACGATGTATTAATGGCTTTAATTGGAAAAAATTTTTTGAAAAAAATTTTTCTGAAATTATTTTTTCTTTCTTAATCTCTATATAAGTGAAGATGTTTTCGATTATAAAACATGCACTATACATGAGGGGGATTTTAGATTTTTAAATATACAAACCTTAATATCCTTCTCTTAAAATTAAGAAATTGCATATTTTTAAAAAAATTTAAACATTCATAGTCACTACATATTTCATATTATTCTTATCTTGGAGAGAAATTAAAATATCCGAGTTAGAGATTGGAGACTTTTCTAGTGACAAAGATTTTCGTCTCAAATCATTACTTCTTCTTTCTGAAATCATTATAAATGAGAATTTATGAAAATTTTTTATATTTTATATTTTCTAAAAAATTTTTCTAAAAATTTATATTCATTACACATTCCCTAGGTTCTCGAGAGTTTAAAAAAATGGTTGGCTTGACTGAAATAAATAAGCAAAAAATAAAAAAGCCCTTAAAATAAGACTTTTTGATGCATTAGAAAACGGATTTTTTGATAAAAATTGAACTGGAGCCACCATCGGGACTTGAACCCGAGACCCCTTCCTTACCATGGAAGTGCTCTACCAACTGAGCTATGGCGGCAAATATTTTCCATATGATAAAAATTTTTACAAAAAAGTCAATGCTGTTTTATTGGTATAAAATATTCTTATATAAATCTTTCTTTAATTTTATATTCATATGCTATAATCTTTATGTTTTTAATTTTACACTATGCAAAACAACAAACTTACTTTTTCTATTCTTACCATCACTACACTCGGATTATTTGCGAGTTGTAGTAATACAAATTCTAACATTTCTACAACCAATATCAACACCCCTACAGACACTACCACTATAACCAATACTTCAAGTACTTCGTCAGCGAGCAATACCATAAATGCTCCCGCAACAAATACCACATCTACCATTGCCAATGTCACTTCTAACAACTCTTTTTCAAAAAGTACTACATATACCACTGATCATGGAAAGCATCAAGTTACCGCAACTTTTGATATTACAACTGATAGCGACGGAAAAATCACAACCATGACAGCAGTTATGAACTCTGGCGACAGAAAAAGCGATGCCTACATTGCTCGTTTTAATCAAAGTGCAAAATCACAGATTATTGGTAAAAAAATTTCAGAACTTTCAAATATTTCAGCAATTGGTGGAGCCAGTGATACCACAGACGCATTTATTTCAGTACTTCAAAATATGTAATTCCCTTTTGGGAATTTTATTTTCCTTGCTATTTTTTGCAAAAAATATTTGAAATTTTTAAAAAATCTGCTATACTCGGCGAGTTATTTTATTGATTATTTTTCTTATGAATGAAGCACGCGTAACTCGTCCACGACGAATTTTTTTGGAGCATATGGGAATGGTTGGTCAAGCCACTTTTTCCGAACTCAAAGCTCATCTCACGGGAAAAGGTGAAGATAAAATGGATATCACAACCCTCTATCGTATGATAGAAATCTTTACAAAACAAGGACTTATTCACGAAACTATTCGTGATGATGAAAGATTTATTTTTCTTGCTGGAGAGGATTATGCGCCTGGTTATGATGCGGTTCATATTTCTGTGTGTGAAAACTGCGGACATATTGACACCGAGTACACTCCCCTTCCTGATCATATTACTGAAAGTATCACTCAAAATCGTCTTGACACATGTGATCACTGTCCAGCTGAATAATCGCCATTTTTTGGCGGTTTTTTTGGAGTTTTTGAGAATTCAAAACAAAATTTGATTTTCAAAAAAAATCTTTTTATTATTTTTATAAAATTATGAAAATTTTTCTCGTATTTTTGCTAGTGTTTTCACTTTTTTCCTGTCAGAATCAACAAGAAACCACAACCAATACTCAAACAGGCGCTGATATTACTTCAGAAAATACAATACATAATTCTCTCACAGAAAATCAAAAAGTTACTTTTGCACCGAATCTAACTTTTGCAAGAAATGAAATAAAAAATATAATCTCTCATAATGAAAAAGAAGTGATATTTGCAAGTCTCGATTCATGACTGTATACTAAAAAATCAAGCGAAGATATATGGCAACATTACCATTTCGAATCAAATAATCACACAGATTTTCAACAATTTTCATATATAGATTTTGCTTACAATGGAACCAGCTTCAATGATATTGCACAAATCAAAAGCTTTTTTCAAACAAATCCCGCTATTGATTATAAGTCAATTCTTATTTTCAATGAATTCTGGTCAGAAGAAGAAATTATAAAAATTTTTGAAATTTTTGAAAAACATTCCAGTGCTACAGAATTTGTGATAATCGAAGGCATGACAGAAAATTTTTTGAAAAATCCTCTTATTGCTGAAAAATATCAGAAACATAGAGAAAATTTTTGAAAAATTTTTCCAGAAAATATTTCAGTGAATATAGAAAAATGAAATCTTATAACAGAAAACAAACAGAATACTGCTGAAAATATCATAAAAACAAATCTTATATATTCAGAAAAATATTCTTATGAAGATAACCCTATACACAAAAGGAGCTTTTATAGAAATTTTGAAAACTTGGAAGATTTGGAAGAATTTTTACAAAAAATGAAAAATCAGAAAAAAGTTGATTTTTTCTTTATTTGAGATAAAAACAATATGTATAGCGATGAAATCATTGAAAAAATCACAAAAATTCTTGGAAAATACAAGAACTATAGTGAAAATCTCAAGATTTTTGACCTCAAAAAACATCATTTTGAAAACGAAAATATTTTAAAAAATCTTGCAGAAATTGAAATTACAAATCTTACTTTTGAAATTGAACACAATTCCCCTTTTGAACTTCGAGAAAAATTTTATAAATATTTATTGAATGGAAAAACTATAAAAACCATCAGTTTTTCAACATTTGGAATAGGAAATCCTGATATTTTTTGTCGTTTTGTAGATGAAAATGAGAAAAATCAAAGAATTATCCAAAAAAACAATGTACCGTATTTGTTTTGTCTTAATAAATTTTATGGAGAAATCTCGGAAGAAGACACAAAAGTAGAGAAAATGCGTGATGAATATGCAAAATAATTTTATAAAATCTCCTTATAAGGGGATTTTATTTTTTGTTTTTCGAATTCTTGAGATACACTACAATTCCCACCTGATGTTCAGGATGTTCACTTGGTGCGAGCTGATTGATACGAATTTTGAAAAAATCTTCATATCACAAATCAAGAAATCCTGCAATAATTCTATTGTCTTCGCGTGGCAAAAAACCAATTTTTTCATTTTCAAAATACAATGCCACCGCATAAGAATCATAAAAATTATCTTTTTCGCGTTTCATAGTGAGTTTGGAACCGATTTTGAGTTTTTCAAAAACTTTTGGACCATTCCAATATGAAAATCCCGCAATATGTGTTTTGAAAAGATATTGAAATTTTTTCATAAAAAATTTTATTTACAAAATTGTAAATATTTTGCAAAATTTTTCAAATATTTTTTTAAAAATCCCCTCTCTTAATAAGAGAGGGGAAGATGTGTGAAAGTCGAAGCCAAAGCGAAGACTGCAACACATCAGGGGTGAGTTTTATTTTCCAGCCGCGGCTTCAAGTTGAGCGGTTTGATCCGCAATAGCCAAAGTATCAAACATATTTCCGAGATCACCCGACATTACCACAGGAATATTTGAAAAATTCGCCCCAATTCTATGATCAGTGATACGATCTTGTGGATAATTATAGGTTCGAATTTTTTCTGATCGATCACCAGAACCCACTTGCGCAAGGCGCGCCGCACCTTCTTCAGCTTGGCGTTTTGCTTCTTCCATAGCATAAATACGAGATTTAAGCACAGAAATCGCTTTCACTTTATTCTGCAATTGCGAACGCTGATCCTGACTTTCCGCCACCAAACCAGTAGGAATATGCACCACACGAATCGCTGAATTAGTTTTGTTAACGTGCTGACCACCCGCACCAGACGCGCGACATGCCGTGATTTCGAGATCTTCTTCACGGATTTCTACATCAAGATCTTCTGCTTCTGGCATAACCGCCACCGTCACAGTAGAAGTATGTACACGACCGTTTTTTTCGGTTGCAGGAATACGCTGAACACGATGTACGCCAGATTCGTATTTGAAACGAGAATATGCACCCTCGCCCTTCACTTCAAAAATCACTTCCTTGTATCCGCCCGCATCATTGAATGATTCGGAAGTCATCTCAACACCAAATCCTTCAGCGCGCGCAAAGTTCTTGTATGCTTCGGCAAGTTCCATAGCAAAAAGCCCCGCTTCATCACCACCAGCTCAGGCACGAACTTCAAGAATAATATTCTTGTCATCATTTGGATCCTTGGGAAGAAGAGAAATTTTTAATTCTTCTTCAAGAGTTGGAATCTTGACTTCTGCTTCAGCAATTTCCATTTTCATAAGTTCCAGCATTTCAGGATCCTTTTCATTGACTACAAGCGTTTTGGCTTCTTCATAATTAGAATACACATTTTTGTATTCTTTATACAGTTCTACGGATTTTTCTATTGATTTTTTCTTTTGATTAACACTTTTGAGGCGTTTAATATCAGAAAAAATAGATGGATCAGAGAGTTCTTTTTCTAGATTTTCGTATTCCGCTACGAGATTATCGAGTTGAAATTTCATAATTTTTAAAAATTTTTGTAAAAAACTTGGTGTATTATATCGATTTTTTCTAAAAAGTCGAGTGAAAATAGAAAATAAAAATGAAAATTTGAGTTTTTGGAAAAAACTATATAATCTTTCCGCACCCTGCACTCTTGCGGGTGCAGGGTGGTTTATATCTTAACCACTTTGGATATATGGATATGCTTTTGCATATTGTGATTGCAAGCGTACAAATGTATGAATACTTGCAAAGTTGGTATTATTCTCAGAAAAAGAGATAATACAAAAACACCCTATTGCAGTAGGGTGTTTTTTAGGGTGGTTTATATTAACCATTTGGATATGCTTCTCTTTCGAGAACACGGATATTATATAGCATTTTTATTTTTTTGCAAATTTTTTTAGTTTTTTCAAAAATATCCTTCATTTTCAATATCTTTTTTTTAGAAAGCATCTCGACAGATTATGAATACCCCGTCAACAATACATCAATATTTTTAATAGCAAATTTTGGTCTGATTTTTTTATTTGTCCTCTCTAAATCTTTCCTATAAGAGAGACTTGAGAAAAGAAAAATATTTATGATTTATAAATACCAGCACAACCCCTCTTTATTCTTATTGAAAGAGGGATTAGTTTTAAGTTTTTTAAAAACTTTTTAAAAAAACCAAAATCTTCTCCTTAAGAAATAAAGGGAATTTTGTGTATATTTTAAAAAAAATCCATAATCAAGCTACCCTTCTCAATCCCTGCAAGGGATTAAGAGGAAAACAAAAAACAAATACTCTAGCCAAGTATTAAGATTTTTTTGAATATAATAAAAACCATAAATATTTATGGTTTTTATTATTGCTTCATACAATAAAGCAATGCAACATTGCGTGGGCGCGTCTCTCATCCCTCAATATCCTGTGTTGCCGTTCGAATATTATATCCATCATTACCCGCACGAAGAATTGCTTGATGCATGGTCAATCGAGTTGACTCACCTGGGATGTGATATGTATTACGGTATTCCCGTTTATTGCTATACCAAGCACCTAGAATAAATTTAATATCACCAGAATGACCACCACCTCCAACACCATGATAATGTTCAGCCATCTTATCATTCTGCCAACTTCCCAATCATCGATTAGGATCGACACCACGTCCAGCATCTACTCCGCGGATAAATTCTCCTCGCAGGTCTGGCGTTCCATTTTTTCCATCCGCTCGTACCCATCCAGCTGGACATTCTGCCGCATAAAATGGCATAATAGCCTTGGAAGGAACTGTCTGTGCTCGCAGCTTTTCAAACTCAGAATCAATAGCCTCCAGTTCTGCTTCTCGCTCCGCCATAGCTTCTTCAGATTCCTTTTTTTTCTGCTCTATATATTCATCCACAGTTTCCGAGGAAGTTCCGCCACCACCCCCAATAAGTGATATCAATGGTGCTAATGCAGAATTATTACTTACCGCAATCCATTTTACATTTGCTCATTGTACTGTAGATACTTTTGGGCTAATTTGTATTGTAGCACCCTTTTCCGAAACAGATGTAACTGTGGCACCCAGATTAAGATGAACTTCTGGCAAAAAATCCACACACACTGTACGTGTTTTGTGATTTCCCCACCATCGCTTCTTATATTTCTCTTCCCAACAACGTTGTTCTTTCTTTTGTTGATAATGAAAATTTTCAACAATAGCAATAACTGCTGGTGGGTTTTTAAATTTTTTATTAAAATTAATTGACACAACCTGTCCTGGTGTACCCAAGACTGAACCAGCATCAACTTGAGAAAAGTTCGTATCTACATATTCTTTTGTTACCAATGTCAATGGATGATCTGAATCCTTTATTTCATGAGTAACCGCCACTGGTCATTTTACGGTAACCATAGCACCAGGAATAGCTGTTACATTTTTTCCAATAGTGATAATTCCATCAATGTTATTGAGAATATCTGTAATATTGGTACAAATGATGTGTCAAAAATTTCCTGTAGTTTTATTGAAACCTGTTACTACTTGAGTATTAGTACCACAGGGTTTTACCATATTGAGAAAATACTGACCAAAAAGACCATCAGCCGTACTTGGTGCTGATTGTGCTGAAGATATCATAGGAATAGATATACACAATAATGCGAATCAAATTCTTTTAAGCATAGTTACAATTTAGTAAGTATTCTTACTGTAGCATATTTTTTTAAAAAAAGCCAATATTGATTAAAAAAATAGATTGACTTTTGTATATAAAACACAGAAGTAGACTTTTTCCAAAAATTCAAAAACTTTTATATTTTTAATTCAAACAATAAAGATTGTTGATGATGATTAACAATCTTTGGAAAATAATAAATTTTTGCTATTCTTATCAAAAAACATATAGAAAATATTGCATGTTTCTTAAAAAAATTACATTTCTTTTTTTAATATAGCAACATTTGATATATTTTTAAAAATTTTTTAAAATGAGTATGTCTAATGGGATTTTATATTTTGTATATATTTTTAAAAAATTTTTTAAAAATATATACTGCTGCACATAGCCAACTCCCTGTCTTAGGAGAGATGCATGAATATTGAGAGCGAGATGCTGGGGGAGTTTTTAAGTAAAAATAAAAACCATCAAAATGTGATGGTTTTTTGAGCTATCGCACTACCTCAAATCAAGGAGGCGGATTATTTAATACGCGTGCATCATATTCAATAATCATAGAATATTCATCCAATTTCACTCCATTATAATCATAGGCTCGATTGGCTCATCATGTATCTATATTCTTAACATCAAAGGCACGGAAATAATTAAAATCATATATAGGCGCAGTAGCGGCAATACAATTCACATTATACGGACAAAGCATGTTTTCTATATCATTGGAAGCACCTCCAATAGTATTGCGAGAAACTACCGTTCCAAAAATATGTAATTGATTTTTTGGAAGATTCGCCACTTCATCCGCTGTATCATTATAAAGCCTGTTAGCAGCTTTTTGACTTTCACCACTCAAAAGCGATTTTTCAGCAAAAAGCAAAGCATTAATATTGGTTACATTTTGTTTTACATAAATATCTCCACCAATATTATGTTCATTGTTTGCCAAAGCAATAATAGCAAGAGGATATGCATTGTTTTTGTTAATATTTTGAGAAATAAGTGCATCTCCTCCAATTATCACTATTGATCGAATTCCATCTTTCCAAGAAGATATATCCACGGTTTTATTTTCTTTGCTAGTATTTATATAAAATAAAATATTTCCTACAGCAATACTCGTATCAAAATTTACATTCTGTTGTTCAGCAGAGATATTTCGAGAAAGAAGAAAAGCATTGTGACGAACTTCTTGCAAAAGGGTGTTATAGTTAGTAGCCTCCACTCCTTTTATCATATCATATATCACATCAGAAAAAGTATTATTTCCTGCTTGCGGACCAATAACCTTTACCTTTCCAATGAATGATGCACCACTACCCGCGAGCTTGTCATCAGTTTTGATGTCCTCAAGAACATTATTTGTAATTTTGTCATCATTCTGAGTACAATACTCATCCATTCCAAACCAAACCTTTCCGAGATTACGATTATAACCATATCATTCTAATTGTTTGGTAAGCGGATTATATCGCACATGTGCACCCTTATTATCTGTCAACTCAATATCTCCAGCATTTTTTGAAAAAAGTTTTCCAGAAATTTTCCAACACATACGCGTCACATTTTCTGATGGTGGAAGTATTCTTGCATCCTGAAATTCTGCTGCTCCAACAGATTGTAATTTTATTGTTCATTTCAAATCCACTCCTTCACGACCAGAATTTTGCATATTAATAGTTCCAGCATTCCCATTTCCATTTGAATAAAATTCTCCATCTTTGAGCTCAAATCCAGAATTATTGGCCGAAAAATATGAAATAGCTGCAAGAGCCACAAAAATACTAGCCCCTCCAATAATCAGGCTAAAAAATATATATAAAAATATTTTTAATTTTTGCATTTTCATAAAAAGCTTAGTTTATTTTTAATAAAAAGTTTCTGCAACAAGATTTACTCCTCCATTTCCAGGACTATGATCAATTCCATTGTATTGAAGTTTTATTGTTCCTGAAGAATAATCATAAAATACCTTGAGTCGTAAGATATTTCTATGAGCATTAAATACTTCATGAAGTGTGTCAAATGACCTGCATGTTTCATCTTTTACTACATTTGGATCACAAAACACATATCTTGTTCCTATCTCTGGCCAATCTCCTGATTCTCTTTCCACCACCGTAAGAACAACTTTT
>JBHBSX010000069.1:0-13462 GCA_041779175.1 Candidatus Altimarinota bacterium
AGCAGTCAGTTACTTCGAGTGCTAAATCTTACACAAGAGAGTATATCACTTTTTATTTTTTTGTCAAAACTTTTTTAGCACTTTTTTTGTTTTGGTGCTAATTTTGTAAAATTTCACATAATTTTTGGCTTATTTATCAGGAAAATATTTTCTTGCAAAATGACATAATTATATATTGACAATATAAAATTTTGTATACAATATGTTCTTTTCGCTATGAATATAACACAAAAACACCCAGAAAATAATTCTCAAGAAACAGAAAGAAAAAAGCACAAGCTTTATAAAATGAGTTCAGAATCTATTAAAAAGATTTTTAAGCATACACAGGCTCAGGTTCTAGAGATACATCAATTATCACAAAAACTCCATCCAGCAGAACGGAGCGTTACATACGCAGTTCTGTTTTTGATTGTACTCATTCCTTTGCCCTGAATGGTGGCAATTGGTGTGCTTTGAAGTGGTAAATATATTTTATGGCGCACAAAAAGAATGCAGCCATTTGAATCTTTTGAAGAAGATACAGAAAAATAAAAATATATTATTTTTGACAAATAAATAAATTTTTGCTACAATAAGAATATGAAAATTCGTTATAAAGATACAAATTCCAATATATATCGTTTCAATGCTGATTTTATTTGTTCTCCAAAAGAAAGGGAGGAGTATTTGGCTTTAAGAAAAAAGAAAGGAGATTTATTATATCAAAAAAATATTGCCAAACAGCAATCAAAAGAGCGAGTTGTGGAGATTGATGCTCAACTTTCTCTTGTTTTTGATCGAATGAAAGAAATTCAAGAAAAGGCTCAAAAAATTCTTGCTCAAGAAATACAGCAAAGAAATATTTTAACACAGTCACATAGAGATGATGTTGGTATTGGAAGGGGACAAGATAGTGCGGTTTTTGCTTTTAAAAATAATAAAAATTATGTATACAAAGAAGCACATAATAGCAATGAATCGTCATTATTATACTTACAAAATAAATACAGATTATTAAAAAAATATTTGGGAAATGTTATTCCTGACTCGGCTTTTGTATTCTGAGAAGCAAAACCATTTGGCGATAATGCTATTGTTTGACTTCCTGTGAAGCTTATAACTATACAGCGTAAGATTCATTGAAAAACCTTTAAGGAGATGACTGAAGAAGAAAAAAATAATCCAAAAATGCTTGAAAAATTAGAAGAGGCACATGCAAAATATAATTTCTTAAAAATTTTTCTAAGAAAAGTGATTCGTACTTTGGATTTGCCAGACAAGACCATGGATGTAAGATTGGATCTTTGAATACTTTCTGATAAGGATACTTTCCCTGAAGATGCTAAGTTTATTCGTTCTATTCGCTCACCAAATATTATGTGGGATGGAGAGAATATTTCATTTATTGACTTTGGTCTTGATATTTGGAATGAAGATAAACAAAAAATTTTTGATTATATGATGCAGGATGAAGTATATGAAAAGTGGCTTATGCATTCTGAATGACTGAATCCCGCTACAAAAATTGATTTAAAAAAGCAATAATGTTTTAAAATTATTGCTTTTTATTTATTTTTCATATAATTCTTATATTCTTTAAAATATTTTTATGGCAAAACTTTCTCGAGAAGAATTTACGGACAAGGTACAAGATTATATCAGAAGAATCAATCAGATTGCGGAAGAGCAGGGATACAGCGTGATGATGGCGTATTATATTGCAGGAGATCAGCAAACTCCTGATGATTTTATTATTGATTGGCGAAATATGGCGCTCAATGATAATCTTTATGCTATGTCTCGTTGGACACAAGATATTATGAATAATTTTGATGAAAACACCGAAGATGATGATAATAATTTTCCGTTTCGTCGTCCGCCTATTGAATTTTAAAATCCTATTACAGGATTTTTTGTTATATTCAAAAATTTCCAGTGTTTCGCTCTCAGTGTTTTTTGTTTCTTTTTAATTTCTTGAAAATTAAGGAATGTACAGTGAATATGAATTTTTTTTTAAAAAATTTTTTGAAAAATTTTTTAAAAAAATATAATTATAAAAATCTCCGTATAGAGGAATTTAAAAAATAAGGATAAGTTCAGGAAAAGGTTTTTGTTATTAAAAATGTTGATATGTGTATTGTTGATAGTTTTTTGCTTTTAAATTTTACAAAAATTTGCACTCTCATATTTTGCGTGCTAAAAATTTTGCTTTTTTTAAAAAAATTTCTATAATACGAAAGTTATTTTTACAAAATTTTCAAAAATATGGCAAAAGAATTTTATGATATTCTTGGAATTTCAGAAAACGCAACAGAAACAGAAATCAAGAAAGCATATCGCAAAAAAGCAATGGAATTCCATCCTGATCGCAATCCATGAAATGCAGAAGCAGAAGCACAATTCAAAAAAATCAATGAAGCCTATTCAGTGCTTTCTGATCCTCAAAAAAAGGCAAATTATGACAGATTTGGATCGGCTGATGGAATGGGTGGTTTTGGTGGATTTGGTGGTGGTTTTTCTGGTGATGATTTGGGTGATATTTTTTCACAATTTTTTGGTGGCGGATTTGGTGGTGGTTCTCGTCGCAAGCGTGCTGATATGGGCGAAGATATTGAAATTCGCATGAAAATCAGTCTTGAAGATGCTATCAAAGGTGTTTCTCGTAAGGTGGAATACGAACGTAAAGTTCGTTGTGGAACGTGTGATGGAAAGTGAGGAGAGAGAACGACTTGTGACAAGTGTCATGGCTCGGGAACAATTCGCGAGCGTATGCAGACATTGTTTGGTATTATGGAGCAGACTCGCACATGTCCTGATTGTGGCGGAGAGGGAACTATTGTCACAGAGGCTTGTCCTGATTGTGGTGGGACTGGCAAAATTTCTGAAAAAATTTCCAAAACCATTGAAGTTCCGAAATGAATTGAGGATGGAATGAGTATAAAAATGCGTTGAGAATGACATTCTGGACGCGATGGTGATGGTGATTTGTATATAACTTTTTCAGTTCCAAGCGAAGAAGCGGGGCTTTCTCGTAAAGGTGCAGACTTGCATTACACTATGAAAGTTTCGCCTGCTGAAGCCACTCTTGGAATTCATCGCACGCTCAATATTCCTATTCTTGGAAAAAAAGAAATTTCACTCAAAGCCGGAACGCAACACGGCGAAGAAATTATATTCAAAGGCGAAGGAATTGAACGATTGGATAATGGTCGAACGGGTAATCTTATTATTCATATTCATATTGAAATCCCAAACAAACTTACAGCCGATCAGAAAAAACTCTATGAAGCACTTCTTCTCTCAGAAGGAACAAAGCCCAAAAAATGATGGCTTGAAGAATTATTTAGTTAAAATCCCCTTGTTGGGGATTTTTGTGCAATTATAGTTTGATATCTGCACATTTTTTAAAAAATTTTTTAAAAATAAAAATTGATAATAAAATTTTACGAAAATTAGTAGTGAACGGATTAAATCCGTTCACTACTAATTTTTATTTTAATTCAAAAATCCTTTGGTTTATTTTTTAAGGTCTTGGGGATTTGATTATATAGCAAATGAAAATTTTCATTCATTACCAATAAATATTTTAAAAATTTTTACAAAAATTATAAAAACGGGCAATTATCATATCATAACTGTCCATTATATATTTTTCATCAATTTTTGTGCAATTATCACACAATAATTGCACATTTTTCCAATAATTTTTATTTTGAATTTTTTGAAAAAAATTTTATAATAGCATATATTTTTATAAAAAACTATGAAAAATACCAAAATTTTTGAAATGTCATTTGCAAACGTATATCCACTTTATATCACAAAAGTTGAGAAAAAATGACAAAATAAATCAGAGGTCGATGAAATTATTTTTTGGCTCACGGGTTATAATGAAGAAGATTTGGCTCGAATTCTTGAAGAAAAGACGAATTTTGAAAATTTTTTAAATAATTGTCCTGAATGGAATCCGCTTGCTGTGCATGTAACGGGAAGTATTTGTGGTTACAAAATCGAAGAAATTGAAGATGAAAACATGCGAAAAATCCGAATTCTCGACAAAATGATAGATAATCTCGCCAAATGAAAAACTTTGGAAAAATTTTTGCAAAAAATTTAAAAAAATTTGCAAAAAAATAAAAAATTATATAATATTCTTAATTTATTACTTAATTTTTATTATATGAATACAATGACAAGAATTATTGTTATTATTGTGGTTGCGCTTGTAGCGTCTATTGGTGGGTATTTTTATGGAATTGAAAACAATAAGAATGTTCTTATTGACAATCCAGGAAATACCGAAATTACCGTGACTCTTGACGGAACAGAACACAAGATTCCAACTCTTGGATCAGTTACAACTAAGATTTCTTATGGTAAGCATACGCTTGTACTCAATGGTCAAAGTGTTGGCGAATTTGAACATGTTAAGCCTACTTTTGTAGATGCTTTTATGAAAATAGCTTCTAAGGCATCTCTCGTGAATCCAACAAAGGCTACATATTACATTGAAACTATTATGTATGGTGGAAGTGGGACAAATATGATGGAAGATAAGGTTGTAACAGATATTTATGTGCCCGCTACTTGGGATTATACTATTGGTGAAACTTCACCAGATACTATTACTACCAAATCTCGTGGCAATAGTGCTATATATAAATACCACCTTTGGCGTGAAGCAGATTTTGCAAAATATTATGACGTAAGTGTAGAAGAACTTCGTGCGAATTTCGGACTATAGTACCAAAACGAACAATTATCATTTGATTTTTGTTCGTTTTTTATTTTTTCAAAAATTTTTCAAAAAAATTTTGTATCGTTTGACTTGCAAAAAACGAGAAAATTTTTATAATAAAAATGCTTAATAAAGAGATTATGAAGCAAAAAATTGAACAACGCGCACAAATTATTATAGCGATTTTGCAATTTATTACCGCTATTGCTCTTGTGGCCATTGTGTATTTTATTTTTACTCGTTAATTTTGGTATTATGACTACTTTTTTCTGTCTTCCAGCCTATGATTTTAACGGTCAGGAACATCAATTTACTATTGCGACTTGTCCTGTGGTTATTGACTCCGAGAATAAAAGAATTTTGCTTCATGTCGGTACCAGCACACAGCGTTGGCAGTTTATTGGTGGTCGTTATTCTGATGAGGCGACTTTTCGTGAGAATGCAATAACTCACGGCAAAAAAGAACTTGGCGAAGGTAATGAGATTATTCTCATTGATCCAGAAAATCCTGTTGTTCTCTATGATATTATTGATTTGCATGGATACGAAGAAAAAACACTTCTTATTCACTACAAAGCCAATATTTCTGATGAGAATAACACGGGACGCGCGAAGTGGTTTACGCTTGATGAAATCCTCATTCTTGATGCCAAGAATCAAACTTCCAGTCCAAATGTCCGAATTGTTGCAGAAAAATTTTTAAAATAATTATATGGCAGCCAGCTATTCTGATCTTATAAATGTTCCATCTTTTGGTAAAAAACGCGAATCAACTTTTCATGAAAATCGATGAGAGGTGTCTTTTTGGTGCAAAGATTGCAGAAAAATTGTTGACGCCGTGAAACTTCCGCCAGAAAAAGTTGGCAAAAAATTAAAAGAATATATCTATCAATGTCCAATTTGTGAAGGTCGAAATATTGCGATTGGAACGCATTCCGGCCTGCTCGAACATTATGAAAAAAAATAAATTAAAAAACCTATTTTTAGGTTTTTTAATTTATTCAAAAGCTTTTATCATCAAAATTATATTTTCTTTCGGATTCTGGAAAAACATAAAAATAACAAGAGAGATTGGTGTTTTTTATATTTTTTTTTAAATAAAAATTCTTAATATCTCGCTCTTGGGAATTAAAAAAGTGTAGTGAATGTGATTTTTAGAAATTTTTTTAAAAAATATAAAACCTATATAAATTTTCATTGTAGTATGTTTTAAAAAGAAAAAAAAGGGGGCAAAGGCTTTGGTATAGGGTATTTTATGAATATATAGAGATGTCTAGTGTTTGTTTTTTGGAAATATATTTCCAAAAAATGAAGAAATTTTTTAAAAAGAGAGGTGTTTTTGGTTTCTTAAGAAAATGAGAATATATGCTGAGGTTTTTACAAAAATTTTTTGCAAAAATCAGCTTTCTCGCTATAATCAAAATGTATTTTTTAAACAAAAATTATGGACGATAACAAAAAAGCAGCCCTTGCCACCGCTTTGGCTCAAATCGAAAAGCAATTCGGTGCTGGCTCAATTATGAAACTTGGAGAACGTACGCATATGAAGGTAGAAACTTCGTCTTCGGGCTCTATTGCGCTTGATGATGCGCTTGGCGGTGGTTATGCTAAGGGTCGTATCATTGAGATCTATGGACCAGAATCATCTGGTAAGACTACTCTCACTCTTCACGCTATTGCCGAAGTACAAAAAGCGGGTGGAGTTGCGGCTTTTGTCGATGCGGAACATGCGCTTGACCCGGCTTATGCAGCCAAAATCGGTGTCAATATTGACGAACTTATTGTTTCTCAGCCTGATCACGGAGAACAAGCTCTCGAAATTGTTGATGCGCTCGTGCATTCTGGTGCGGTGGATCTCATTGTGGTTGACTCGGTTGCAGCGCTCACACCAAAAGCTGAAATCGAAGGAAATATGGGAGACTCATTTATGGGACTCCAGGCTCGTCTGATGTCACAGGCACTTCGCAAAATTACTGGTGCAATCAACAAGACGCATTGTACGGTGATTTTTATCAATCAGATTCGTATGAAAATCGGTGTTATGTTCGGTTCACCTGAGACAACAACTGGTGGTAATGCGCTCAAATTCTATGCGTCTCAACGTCTTGATATTCGTCGCAAAGAAAAACTCGAATCAGGAAGTGGTGACAACAAAGAAGCTTTTGGTAATAAAGTAAAAATCAAAGTAGTAAAAAACAAAATCGCACCGCCATTCCGTGAAATCGAAGTTGATATTCTCTTTAATGAAGGTATTTCTCTTGCTGGCGAAATTCTTGATATTGGTGTGGCGCGCGATGTGATCACTAAGAAGGGCGCTTTCTATTCTTATGGTGAAACTCGTCTCGGGCAAGGACGCGACAATTCTCGTGAATTCTTGAAGTCAAATCCAGAACTTATGAAAGAAATCGAAGACAAGGTTCGTGCTGGTGGAAAACCGCTTTATAATCAAGCAGACAAGTCAGAAGAAGAAACATCAGACGAAGAATAAAATTTCCCCATTATGGGGATTTTTTAAAAAATTTGAAAAATATATTTTGTTTGGTTTTTGGTTATATAAATAGAAAATCACATTTTTAAAAAATTTTTTATTATGAATTATCATATTTTCAATTCCGCTTCTGCAATGGGAACTTTTAAAATGTTTTTAAAAGAAAATAATCTTTGAAAAGATAATGAAACTCTATTTTTTGATGATGATTTTTTGGCTTTTTGACCGATTTTTCACAATTTTTTTGACAAAAATTTTTTACAAAAACGCAATGATTGGATTTTTGAAAAATTTTTTACTCAAAAATATTATAATTTTTATTTTGAAAAAAATGAAATAAACAATATATATGCGGATTTTTCTCAAAATATTTCTCGAATTACTCATGCTGATGTGATTTGGATTTATGTAAACAATGACGCTAATGGAATTATTTTTCTTTCATTTTTGTTAAATTATTTTGAAAATTATGATATTCGTGTCAAAATTTGTCAAAAAGATGGTTATAGAATGACTCTTGGCGAATATAATGCACAGGAATTGTGAGAAAAATTTTTTAAAAAATGACGCCGTCTGAATATGAGACAAAGGGATTTTTATAAAAATATTTGCAAAAATACTTCCGAAAATAATAATCTGAGAATTTGGAAACAAAGGCAAATTGTGGAACTTGATGAGAATTATTTTGATGAAAAAATTTTGAAAATAATTCCTCGAAAGCAAACTGCATTGCTAAAAATTGTGGGAAAAATCTTGGGAAATAAAGAAAAAATTCTCGAAATCAGAAATGATGTTTTTATTGTATGGCGACTTTGTGAGCTGAATACTATGAAGAAAATCGCAATTTATACAGAAAAATGTGATTCTTGTGAAAATATTGTTTGAAAAACAAAAATATGAGAAAAATTTTTGGTGAAAAAATTAGTATAAATATTTGACTTTTTATAGAAAATTTGTTAGAATAAGAAAAAGATAAAATATGACAAATAAACACGAAGAACATCATGATAATTTGGCAAAGAAAATTTCTTGAAGGGAAGTTTCTTTTTTGCGGGCTTTAAGGGAATATCTTGCTTCATTTGCTGGAGTGCAAAAGTGTAGTAACTCTATGTTAAAGGCTTTTCAATCTGCTCATGATAAGACACTTGACATTTTAAATAAAACATCAGAAAATAAATAATTTATTTGACAAAATATTTATTTTATATATAATACATTTGCCTTAGAAATGAGGTAAATTTTTTCATAAGGGATAAGAGGTCTTTCGAGGCCTTTTATTTTTGTTAAATTTTATAAAAATTGCTTTTATTTGTTTTTTTAAGTGCTTTATATCTTTGGGTGGTGGTTTTTAGTGGGTAATATTTTTTCTTAAAATTATTACTTCTTTTTTTCTTAAAGTTACTATGAAATTAGTGTTTATAATAGGTTTATGTATAAAATTTTTATCAAAATTTATACTCGCCACACTCTCTCTTAACTCTCTTTATTTTATGGGGATAAATAAGCATCGAGAGTGGGGCATTGGGGGAGGGGTTTAAATAAAATAAAAATCCCCGAAAGAGGATTTTTATGCAGCATGTTTTTCAATTGCTTCTACAAGAGTCGTTACTTCTTGAACACCAACCCATTTTTCTACTGGTTGTCCATCCTTGAAGAGAATCATTGTTGGAATAGACATAATACGCATAGAAGCTGGAGTGTCAGAATCTGTGTCCACATTGTGTTTTGCAATAATTGCTTTTCCTTCTACTTGAGAAGCGAGTTCTTCAAGGCGAGGGAGCATCATTTTACAAGGTCCACACCATTCAGCCCAGAAATCTATGAGAACAAGTCCAGTTGAAGTAAGTTCGGCAAAAGAAGCATCTGTTGAAATTTGAAGTGCCATAATAATAGTATTAAAAATTAAACACTGATATTATATGCTTTTTTAAATAAATTGCAATAAATTTTTCAAAAAAGTTTATTTTTTAAATTGATAGAATTTGTTTTCTAAAAAATTTTACAATTTTTAAAAATCTATATAATTGTTTTTTAAAAATTATAGTATATGACAAAATATTTTACTTTCGGTATTGATATTGATGAGACACTTGTGAGTGTGTTTTTTGATGGAGAAATTGATGAAAAATTTTTTCAAAAAACAGGAAAACCGCTGAATCATGATGATATGACGGATTTTTATTTTGAAAATATTCCTTGACTTCTTGAAGTGTATACGGAATATCTTGATGCGAATCATGACAGACTTCCATTTTTTGCTGATGCTAAAGCGGTTTTGCAAAATCTCAAAAATCAATGAGTTCGCCTGGTGATTATCACTTCTCGCGAGCCGCATTACAAGGCGGGAACTATTCGTTATTTGAATGAGGTTTTTGGTGAGAATTTTTTTGCAGAAATTTTATTTACTTGTGATTATGAGGCTGATGATAAGGCGATTTTAGCAAAAAATCATAATTGTGATGTAGTGATAGACGATGCGGCACATCATATTATGCGTTATTTAGAGAAAACAAATATGAAAATTATCAAAATGGACGCACCATGGAATCGTGAAATTGCTGATTCTGATCGTGTAATTGGAGTAAAAACCTGGAAAGAAGTTGAGAAAATTATTCTTGATTTATTATAATTTATTTGCAAGAAATTTTAAAATATTTTTTTCAAGTGTTTCTACCTCGAAAAATAGGTTATACAAGCCATCTTCCGAGAGAATTCAGAGATTTTCATTTGGATATTTGTCCATATCTTCAAGATAATTTTCATTATAATATTTTTCGAGCTTTTCCTTTCTTTGGGCAATTTTTTCGAGTTTTTCAAGAAAATGTTCGAGAAAAATCTTGTCTTGCTCGAGTTGTTTCATTTCTTCGTCCATCTGGACAATATGTGTGAGAGAATTTTTCATAAAATATAGTATAAAAATTTTTAAAAATTTTGCAAAAAATAAAATCCCTATGAGTTTGGGATTTTATTTATTTTCTCGAACTTTTTTATTTTCATAATAAAAGAAATTTTTATCTTTTGCATGAAATTCTGTAAGTACCACAAAGCTTTGTGGATCGGCTCATATAATTGGAGATTCTCTGTAGTAAACCCCATTTTTGTCTTTGGAATAACTAAAGCCTAATGCCTCAAAACTTGCATAATCTACGCTTTCTGAACCATTTATTTTAAAAATATCAGATCAGTAAAAAATATTTTTATCATCTTTTCCGAAATATTGCCCTAATACTATAAAGGTTTTTGGATTTGCTTCCGGAATTTTGGTTTCTATATCATAAACACCATTTTTATCTTTGGAATATATATCATTGAGTACTTCAAAGGTTTTTGGATCAAGGTGATTGTGTTTTGTCTGAGCAACACCATCATAAATACTATTTTTGTCTTTGGTGTGAAATTGATCTAAAACTTCAAGTGTTTCAAGATCTGCATCAGTTGGTGTAGGAAACATCCCAATAATGAGATTATTTGTATTTTTAAAAACAATATCACTAAGCTTTACAAAAGTTTTTGGATCAAAATCCGTTTTTTCGTCAAATTTATATACATAGTTTTTATCTTTTGAAAAAATATTGGTCAAAACTTCAAAGCTTTCAGGATCTCAATCAAATGGTTTGTCTTGATAATAGAGTCAATTTTTATCTTTTGTAAAATTATTTCAGAGTATTTTAAAAGTTTTTGCATCAAATTGTGATAATTCTGTAAAGCTTTCAAATATAGGAACTTTATTTGATTGAAAAACTTTATCGTCGTTAATGAAATATTTTTCAGATAGGACAATAAAATTCTTTGGAATAATATTAAGTTTTTCACCATATTGATAAATCCCGTTTTTATCTTTTGCAAAGCCAAAACCTATATTTTGAAAAGTTTGATGATCTATATGAGTTAGTGGTTTTCATACTCAATTATATACAGAATTTTTATCTTGAAAATACTCTTCATCAATTTTTTGAAATGTTGAAATATCTGCATTTTGAATAATTTCTATCCCCCTTGATCCATATATATAAATATTTTTTGAATCTTTAAAAATAATTGGTGATAAAAATTATATAGTATTCAGATTGATATAAGGATGTGCTTTTCTAATAAAATCATATTCTCTTTTTCCTTCTTTTTCTACTGAAATCATCTCAGATGTTTCTATTTCTGCTTTTTGATTAAGTTTAAAAAATTTTTTAATAGCTTCTTGATATTCTGCTGAAAAATGACTAATATCAGCACCAAAATGAAAAACTTTTGGTTTTTCTGTTTGTTTTGTAATAGTTTCTGTCGTTTCTTCTGTGTTTTCTATGATGGTTTTTGTAACTTCTTCTGTGTTTTCTGTGAGAATTTGCGTATTTTCATTTTCTTGTATTGTATTATTGCTTCATCCAATACAAGATGAGATAGTGCTTACACATAATAGTACCAAAAAAGTTTTTCAAATTTTTTGCATATTTTTTAAAAAATAATTATAAGATTATTTTAGCATATTTTAAAAAATTTTGCAAAATTCTTTAAAATTTAAAAAAGAAAGAAATTTTTCAAAAATTTTTCCAAAATAAAATCCCCAAATTTCCAGGGGATTTTATTTTTCAAATTATTTTTCTTCTTTTTTATGTTCTGTAAGTTGTTTTACAAAAGGGAAATATTGACATTCACGAATTGTTTTGCCTTCAAGAAATGAGAAAAGTCTTTCACCAAAACCAAAACCACAAGTTGGTGGCATTCCATGTTCTAGCATTTCTACAAATTCCCAGTCTGGCATCATAGCCTCATCATCACCACCCTCAAGCATTTCTTGTTGCTTTGTAAAGCGGTTTCTTTGATCGATTGGATCATTTAATTCGCTATAACCATTTCCAACTTCACTTCCACCGATAATTGGCTGGAATCTTTCCACTTTTCCAGCATATTTTGGTGAAACCTTAGCAAGTGGTGATATAAGTTCAGGATGATTGATAAGAAAAGCAGGTCCAGAAATTGTTTTGCGAACATATTTCCAGAGTGTATCTGTGAGTCTTTCGCGATTTGTTCCTTCATATTTTACACCGAGTTCTTCGAGTTTTGCTCGCATTTCTTCATCTGTTGCTGTGAGCAAATTGATTCCTGTTTTTTCTTCTACGGCTGTGAGATAGTCAATTCTTGGCCATTCGCCTGCAAGATCGAATTCATGTCCACGAGCTGTAAACTTCGTTGTTCCATAGACTTCGCGAGCAATGTGTTGATACATTTCTTGCACAAGTGCCATTCCATCTTCATAATTTGCATATGCCCAATAGAATTCCATATTGGTAAATTCTTGCAAATGATCAGGACTAGAACCCTCATTACGATAGGCACGACCAATTTCAAAAGTTTTTGGAAATCCGCCCGCCATCAATCTTTTTTGCCAAAGTTCCCCAATAGAAATACGAAGATATACTTCACAATCATAATCATTGTGATGAGTAGCAAAAGGTCGTGCTTCCGCCCCACCAGTTGTGTGTTCAAGTGATGGTGTTTCTACTTCGAGAAACCCCTTTGATTTGAGAAAATTACGAGTTGCATCCCAGAATTTTGACTTACGAACAAACATTGCACGAAGTTCATCGTCGGTAGTCATATCAAGATATCTTTTGCGATATCTTTCTTCATCAGATTCAATTCCGTGGAATTTTTCTGGAAGTGGACGAATAGCTTTTGTTAAAAATGTAAAATTTTTTGCAAAAATAGTAAGTTCACCTTTATGTGTGTAAAAAAGTTCACCTTCAATTCCGATAAAATCCCCCATATCAACAAGTTTTTCTGCAACTTTATATGCAGAAAGTTCTTCGCTTTCGCTTTTAAGTTCGGTAAAAATTCCTTTTTCTGTGTTAATAGAACAATTTTCACGAGAAAAAAGTACTTGAATTTTCCCAGTTCCGTCCGAAATAGTCGCAAAACAAATTTTCCCAAAACTTCTGTGAAGCATTACACGACCAGCAAGTCGAATAGTCGCATTTGGCTCTGCGATAATTGCTTCTACATCACGAAAAGGCGAAGTTTCACCTTCAGTAAGAGATGATGCGTGTTTGGCTATAATTTGCTCGATTTGATGAGTAGTATCAAAACGAGTGGCAAAAGGATTTATACCCAAATCTCTGAGTCTTTCGAGTTTCTTGATTCTGTCAAGCGTTTCATTTGAATAATTTGGCACAGACATAAATAAAAAATTATGAAGTATATGTTTGAGTTTTTCAAAAATTTTTAAAAATCCCTTTTCTTGTTTTAAAAACCTGAATTTATAT
>JBHBSX010000070.1:0-4634 GCA_041779175.1 Candidatus Altimarinota bacterium
AATATCATCAAAAATAACATACAGAAGTGTTAGTGGAAAAATAATTTTAAAATTTCTTTCCAAAAAAAGTGTAATAATTTTTAATTTTTTATATCGAGAATGTACAATTGAAATCAAAAAAATATAAAAAATACTTGCAAAAAAGAATATAAAAACACTATTATTTAATCTCAGAAAATACCAAGATAAAACAAAAAAACATATTAGTAATCACAAAAAAATGAAAAAATATTTTACAATATTGATTTCATAATTTGAAACTAAACTCATTTTGTATACTTTTTGCTCTTTATCCTTTTTGTTATCAAAAAAATCATTTACAATATAAGTAATATTATAAACAAAAGTTGAAAATATTATAATAAATATTGAAATAAAAAATATTTTTTCATTTCAATAAAAAGTATTAACAAAAAGAAAAGGAAGAAAAATATGTATAATAATCGAAAAATTTAATACAAAATTTGTATTATAAAAACATAAAAAAAATAATTTTTTCATTTATTTTTTATAAATATTATAAGTTTGTTTTCAGATTTCAGACCAAAGCCTTGAAACCCTCATTTCAGAAATGGTTTTTTGATATTTTTTTGTATTTTCAAAAAAATCTTTAATTTTTTCAGCCATTTTCTCTGGATTTTTTTCAAATAAAAGATTTTTATCATCAACACTTTCAGCAAAAACTTCACTTGCCAAAAACGGAATCTCATACCCAATTGACAAAGCCATCGGTCAACTTGACGCAATAGAACGAGTATATGGAAACAAAACCACATCAGAAAGCGGATAATACAAAGCCATTTTTGCATCATCTACAAATCCTTCTTGCCAATCAACATTTTCTCCGAGTTTTTCTTCTGCCAGATTTTTCAAACGATAATATTCTTTTTTATAATTTTCATCATTTTTGAGTTTTGGATGATGAGCCCCGAGAATAAAAATTTTAAAATCTTTTCAAAAATTTTTCTTATAAAAATCCATTCATTCAATCAGCAAATCAAGTCATTTATAACCTGTTACATATCCCATAAACAAAAGAATTTTCTCATTTTCAGAAATTTTCAATTTTTCTCTTGCTTCTTGTTTTGAAATTTTTTTGTTTGAAAAATCTTCAATTCCATGATGAACGACGTGAATATTTTCAGGTTTTTTAGAAATATATTGTTCCAGAATGCGATTTTTAAACAATTCTTCATGAACAATAATCTCATCAGAATATTTAATAAGTGGATTAAAAATAAATCTGAATGCAAATTTTACAAGAAAAATTGGAAGTGCTGAAAAATTTTCCTTCATAAATTCTTCGTCAATACTTACAACGTCAACAATTCCATGAAAAGTTGTCACGATTTTTATATTACGCTTTTTAAGTCAAATCAATAAAAATCTCAACATAACGGCTGATGCAATACCGCCATATAATGCCAGTTCTTGCTGAATATGAACTACATCTGGCTTGATTTTATCAACTTCTTTTAAAATATTTTTATAAAAAAAATTTCATTTTTTAAAAACTTTTCTCACCTCAACTCATTCTTCCTGATAAGATTCTAAATCAGAATCAATATCACCAATAATATAAACCTTATCGTCAGAGGAATATTTTATATTGGTTGCAAGGTTTTTTGTATATGGTGCCACACCACTTTTTTTACAATGAAGTTCTCATTTTGGTGGATATAATGATATGTGTGCGATTTTCATAATTATTTTTTAAAATTTATTTTATCTTGAATTAAATACATTGGTCGCCCCTGTACTTCCTGATGAATTTTGGCAATATATAAAGCCATCAATCCCATTCCCATTAAGACAATACCAATAAGAGTCGTATTAATGAGTAAAATTGCAGCAATATTTGAAAAATTAAACTTATCAATAGTAAATTTGTCCACAATAATAAATATAAACAACAAACTACTAATAATTGTCATTAAAAATCCTAAATATCCCACCAAACGAAGTGGAATCACTGAAAATGATGTAAGGCTATTAACTGCAAGATTATACAGGGCTTTATATCCATAGGTAGAATCCCCACCATCAAGTCGTTCTCTTGCATCAAAAACCAAAGCTTTTTTCTTATATCCCATCCAATCCGTCAACCCACGATACATTCTATTTTTTTCTCAAAATTTTTTAAAATTTTCTACCATTTTTCTATCAAGCAAGCGATAATCTGTCGTCCCCTCTTCTAACTTAAAATCAGAAAGAGCATTATAAACTTTATAAAATAATTTTGAAGAAAATTTTTTAAAAACACCGGCTCCTTTGGTTTGAGGTCGCTTATTGTAAACAATCAAATATCATTTTTCCCACTCTGCAACAAAATCTGGAATTCTTTCAACTGGATGCTGACCATCACCATCAAGCGTAATCACTGCATCACCATTTGCTACTTCCACTCCTGCCGTAAGTGCAATTTCTTTACCAAAATTCCTACTCAAATTCACACCCTTTACCCTTTCGTCCTTGTCACACAATTTCGCAATTTCTTCCCAAGTATCATCAGGCGAACCATCATTGACAAAGATAATTTCATAATCATATTTGTCTGTTATTTTCAAGAGAACTTTTGTTAATTCTAGGTACACTAAAGGAACATTTTTTTCTTCTCTATAAGACGGAAGTACCACGGAAATAAGTTTTTTATTTTCAGACATAATATATTTTTATCGATAAAATAAAAGGAATAATAAAACAATAACGAGTATCATCAGTGTATATGATGAAAAAAATTTGCCACAAAATAAGAAAAATTCCGAGCTTTTTCTCAAAAATTCTTGAAAAGATACTTTCTCCTTTGGGAAAAATATTTTTTTAACTTTTTCTAAAAAATATTTTACTATAGATACTTTTCAAGACAAAAAATAATAAAAAATAATAGCTCAATACATATAAAATGATAACCCTATAAGGATTTTTTGCTCCAAAATTATTCCATAATGATATTTTTCTGAAAAAATTGATGCCAAAATTACAAAAAATCATATAAAAACACTAATCAAAACATAATTTCAAATTTCTTTTTTATAATCATTAACAAATTCTTCCGAAAAATAAAAAACTTCACGAGAATTTTTATGAATTTTTGTAAATATTGGCGACAAAATCTCAACAGAAACGCCAGCAACAAGTGATAAATACACAAATATAGAAAGCATTTCTGCAAGATTTTTATGTTCTAATATAAGTGATAAAATCACAAATATTAATGCTGAAAGTCCAGCAAAAAAATACCAGCGTGATTCTATACCAAAATATACACCAAAAAGTAGAAAAAACAAAAAAACAAGAGTAGAAAAAGAGGCTTTAAAAACAAAAAAACAAATCAATAGAATTACAGCAATTCAAATAACTCCTACAATTCCTGCTCTCGTGAAAAATTTTTCAGATTTTTTCTCATCTTTTTTAATAAAATCCATAATAGGAAGAAAAAGTGGAAAAACAGAAATAATCCCAAAAATCATGAGGCATACATCTGTATATTTATTTGATGGAAAAATAAACCCATAAATAAGCAAAAACAAGACAGCAAGAAGAGAAAAAACCCAAACAAAAACCATAGAATACTTTAAAATTTTGTAAATTATAACTATTTTCTTATAAAGTCAATATATATACTCTTTCTTCACATATTCTTCACACAAGAATTTTTTTCAAAAATTTTACCCTACCATTTTTCGCTTCATATCGCTGTCGCCACCCTCTCGAATCGAATAAATACATCCGCAATAATTCTGCCTATAAATATTATGTTCTTTGGTATATTCCGCCGAAAGTGCAAATCCGCCACGCTTGCGAAACGGAATATCAAGAAATTTGATTCCAAACTGATCAGCATACTTGTGTCCCATAAAAAACATTTTATCAAGATCTTTTTTGGGACTCGTATTGAGTGAAGTAGTATAATTCGGGATTTTAAGTTTTTTGGCAAGTTTGGCTGCTACATACATTCGCATATCATAGCATCGTGTGCACTTTTCCCCTGTTTTTTCGGGCGTAAACTCATATCATTTGATTCTTGAAAAAAAATTTTTCACATCATATACACCTTTTATAAACGGAATTTTTTCAATTTCACACACTTTTACAAAAGCCTCATAACGCTTATCATACTCACTTTTTGGCTGAATATTGGGATCATACCAAAAACAAATCAAATCATATTCATCACGAAGTTGCAGAATCGGCATCACCACATCAGGCCCACAACACACATGAACCAAAAGTTTTTCCTTTGGCAAATGATGGCGATAGAGACGATTTTCGAGAATATAAAGCGAAATTTTATTTGAAAGTCATGGAATTTTAAAAGTTTTTAAATGATCATCATATAACACTGAAACATGTGTATAATCTGGAATACTTTCACGAATTTGCGTCGAAGAAATATCAGGAAAATGCGAATCGGAAAAAATCTCAAAATTTTTAATTTTTTCAAAAATTTTTTTGTCAAAATCAAAAAATGCTTTTTCTTCCAAAATTTTAGATTCTTGAAAAGAAGTTGTTGCTCCCCCTAAGTTAGGGAATTTATTAGTGTCATTAAACTTTCATTTCTTTTGTATTTCTGTCGTTGTTTCCTCTAAATTATGAGACTGTGGGGTGTGAATTATTGCTCCCCCTAAGTTATG
>JBHBSX010000071.1:0-5650 GCA_041779175.1 Candidatus Altimarinota bacterium
AAAAAATAAAAATATTGCTATAGAGAATTGAAAGAAAATTTAAAAATATTTTTTGTATTAAAGCTAGTAAGATATATATAATAAAGGGGAGATGAAATTTTTATTAATAATATTTTAATGAAGGTATGAAGATTTGAAAATAAGTCCTTTATATAACTGTTGTAATATAATAAAATATTATATTACAACTTTTTACAATAATAAAATATCAAATTATTTATTTCAAAAATTTGCAATAAGATTTTCTTTTGATTTTTTACTGAGTTTTTTGATTTCAATTTCTCGCTTCATGGCATCAGATTTGTTATCAAAGATTTCAAAATACACCAAAATAACAGGTGTTCGCCCGCGTGTATACTTGGCTCATTTTCATTCATTATGTTTGATGATCCTTTCTTCAAGATTGTTGGTATAGCCAGTATAGAGGGAATTATCTCAACAACGAAGTATGTAAGTATAATAATTCATGAATACAGTATAAGTTTTTTAAAAATTTTTGCAAAAATTTTTAAAAAACTGAAAAACATTTGATTTTTTTTTTTTTTTTGATTAGGATGTATTTACTTTACATTCTAATTGTATACATATGTCACCTATATTTTTTGTTTATACTGTTGTTTTTACATCTGTAATTGGAATATCTGCTGAAGGTATTAGTAATCATCAATTACAATGAGAAAATGCTAATAATTCTTATATAGAAAATAAAGATATACCAAAGAAAACATATACTGATCAGGAAATTTTTGAGCAATTACAGAGAGGTGAATTAAGTCTTGATGATTTTGAAGAAGGTTGTCTTCTTATTAAATGAAATGTATCGCATAGAACAGGAAGTAAGATTTATCATATGCCTTGAGGTGAATTTTATGATAGAACTTTAATTAGAGATGATGAATGAGATAAATTATTTTGTACTGAGGAAGAAGCTTTAGCAGCTGGATTTAGAAAATCAAAAAACTAATTTTATATAAATATGGCATATAGTTATGGGGCTGCATGCACAGAAGAAGATGATGCAGAATTTTACATTCAAAAAGAACGGGAAAGAATTAGAAAAATAGTAAATAATGAATTTGTTTCAAATGAAGATTTAGAGCGAATAATAGATGATTTGAAATTTAAAAGCCGAGCAATGTATATTTTGATAGGATTTATTTTTATATTACTTTTTCTTAATTTTCAACAACATACCGATAGGATAGATAGAGTAGATGCAGTTATTGATGATTGTATTCGTGATGTTATTGATGGTCTAGAAACATTTTCTTTATCTGTGTGAGAGAAACGTTTTGTTGATACTGGATGGATTAAAAGGGATTTTTGATGATGTGTATCTGATAAGAGAAATATAGAGAATATTGATTTTTAAAATTTATCGTAGATTATTTTATTATTTCCAAAATATGCAATAATAAAATATTTTATAAAATCCCCAACCAAAGGGGGATTTTATTTTTCTAAATTTTTCAAAAAATTATTCAGTAATAGAAAATTGCTCTTCAAGGCAATTTTTGTATTTATTTTATATTTTTGATAAAATTTTCAGTTTTTTTAAAGGTTTCTACTCGTTTTCTATTCTGTCATTTTTTGGCTCTACAATTTCCCAGTCTTGTGATGGATGATAAAGTGAGAGATTTTCTACGCCAACTTCTGCAACTACATGTTCAATTACATCTTCTAATTTGAATTCTTCCTGTGTTCATTTTTCCATATCTTTGAGTTGACATACTCATTTTTTGGCTTCCATAATACCAATAATAGCAACAAATCGTGCACCAACCTGATTTGCCTTTTTGAGTTGTACCTTGATAGATGGTGTTCCAAGTGAAAGTAGAGAATTGATGCCTTTTTCTCGAGATTTGAGATTAAGTGGAAGTGCTAACTTTTTGGCATCATCACCAAGTTGTACAATATAGAGATGAATAGAATCTTTATTTTTGAGAGTAACACCATTATTCATCATAGCCTCAATAAGTCGTTCCGCACCGAGAGCAAAACCAACAGCTGGAATTTCTTTTTTGTGACCAATTTTTTGAGAAAGTCTATTATAGCGCCCGCCACCACCAAAAGCATCTTGTGTACGACCAGAACCATCGACAAATTCCCAAACCGTATGAGAATAATAATCCAATCCACGAACCAAAGTCGGATCTTCTTCATATTCTACACCAAGAATAGTCAGATATTCTTTGACATTTTCATAGAATTTTTTACTGTCGCCTTTGAGAAAATCTGTCATTTTTGGTGCGATTTTGAGAAGTTCTTTTACATCTTCATTCTTAGAATCAAGAATACGAAGTGGATTTGTTGCAAGGCGATTGAGATCAGTTTCATCAAGCAAATGCTTTTTATTTTCAAAAAATGATTGCAATTCAAGAATATATTTTTCTCTTTCTTTTTCTACACCGAGAGAATTGATTTTGATTTTGTATGTTCCTGCAAGTCCTGCTGAATCCATAAGATTTTTCATAATATGAATCATCTTAGCGTCAAGAATTGGATCTTCTTCGCCGATAATTTCTGCACCAATTTGATGAAATTGACGATAACGACCCTTTTGAGGACGATCATAGCGAAAATGCGGTTCAATATAATAGAGATACACCGGTTGCGGTTCAGAAAGCATAGAATCAAGATATGCTCGCATAACGCCAGCCGTTCCTTCGGGCTTCATCACGAGCTCACGCCCACCTTTGTCAATGACTTCATACATTTCTTTGGAAACAATATCACTTGACGCCCCGCTTGAACGCTGAATAAGTTCCTTAGATTCAAGAATTGGTGTTGAAATTCGTGTAAAGCCATTGGTACGAAATTCGTGACGAGCCAATTTTTTCAAAAATGTAAAATAGCGCTGATATTCGCCAAAAATATCTTGTGTTCCACGAACACGATTCGGAAGTTCCATAAAAATTTTCTTAAAAAAATAAACAACAACATCAAATATTGTGATTGTTCTAATATAATCAAAAAATCAAAAAAGGCAAACCAATTGCTTATGATTTGCTCTCTTTTTCAAAATTTTTTTTTAAAAAATTTTTGTCCTGAATTTTTTCAATAATCTCATCAAGAAAATGATGGCTTTTTAAAAAATCTTGTAAAAAATTATATCTCTTTTTATAGTCTTCCTGCCCGCGATTTTCGTGCAAAAAATGTTCCAGAACCAAAAGAATGAAAGCAATTTCTCTGGAATGTGTTATTATATCAATTTTGTGGACAGTAATCCATTCAGAAAGAAGGGGTCAAAGATTGTTGCAATTGTAACTATAACAAGTATTACAACGATTTGCATAGTTGTCGCATTGTCCATTTGAATTGAGGTATTTACAAGGAACTCACGCTTCTTTGATGGTCTCAGCTATGCGGCCTTGTCCTTTAAAATTAATAACATCAAAAACCACACAACAAATTTTATTTACGCACTGATGACATTGAGACTTTTCTGTATGCCTTTTGCGAAAGATGTTTGAAAATAATTTTAGTATATTCATTTCTGAACTATAATATATTTTTAGGAAATGTCAACAATAAATTTGACTTTTTGAAATTTATTTATATAAAAAATATATCATTTTCTGATAGAAATATTTGGAAAATGCAGTTTTAAAAATTTTTAACAACTTTTTTAAGAGGTGTATAATGCGTAAAATTCGCAAACCTTCAGGACGCAAAATGGGCGTTCCAAGATCAACAGTAGCGGCACAACGCCGTCGAAGTTTATTTTTCTTTTTAAAAAGAAAGGAGGGATAAAATTTTAAAAAAAAATTAAAAACAGAAGTCATTTAGCTTCTGTTTTTTGTTACTGTATTCAAAATTTCTTAGTATTTAACTCCTAGTGTTTATTTTTATTCTTGTAAATTTTAGCATTTTAGGGGGGGCGGTGTAGTGAATATGGTTTTTAGAAATTTTTTAAAAAATGTTTTTTTGCTTTAAAAGTCTTTTTCAGGATAATTATATCCTTAAATTGATAAAAGAAATTATTATTTTTATAAACTTTTGTTAATCAACTTGAGTATATATATTCTAAAATTTTTTAAAAAATTTTCCCAAAAAATCTTCTACAAATAATTTTTACAAAATTTTTTGTATTTTTTGTTTTTTTGATTATATTATATGCATATTTTTTTGTATAAATTTTATGGAATTTAAAAACCTTTCCCTTGTGGAACTTGAAAATCTTGTCAAAAATGGCGAGACAACATATGTAGATATTTATAATTATTTTCTTGAAAGAACTCGAAAATACAATGAATCACTCAATGCATTTACAACGCTTCCAGAAGAAAAATCTGATATCAATGGTCTTCCTGTGGCGGTAAAAGATTTGTTTTGTGAAGTGGGTGTTCGCACGACAGCTTCTTCAAAAATGCTTGAAGATTTTGTTCCGCCATATGAATCAACGGTAACAGAACGTATGAAAAAAGCAGGTTTTGTAAATTTTGGAAAAACAGCACTTGATGAGTTTGCTATGGGGGGAAGTGGTGAAAAGTCGGCTTTTGGTCCAACCAAAAATCCTTGGGATATCAATCGTATTCCTGGTGGCTCTTCTTCTGGTTCAGCGGCGGCAGTGGCGGCTGGTTTGGTTCCAGCAGCGCTCGGGACAGATACGGGTGGTTCGATTCGTCAGCCTGCAAGTATGTGTGGAATTGTTGGTTTTAAGCCAGGTTATGGTCGAAATTCTCGTTCTGGTGTGATTGCTATGGCGTCAAGTCTTGATTGTCCTGGGTATCTTACTCGTTTGGTTCGTGATGCGGGTTGGTTATATGAAACAACAGCAGGGCATGATCCAAAAGATGCAACTTCATTGACAGCACCTGTACAACTTGATGAAAAAATTTGGGAAAAAACTTCACTTCAGGGTATAAGAGTTGGTGTTCCTGCAGAATATTTTGCTGATGGAATTGATGCTGGTGTTCGTGCTGAAATTGAGAAAACTATTGAAAAAATGAAAGAACTTGGTGCGGAAATTGTCAATATTTCACTTCCGCATACCAAAGAAGGGATTAGTGTGTATTATATTATTTGTCCAGCAGAGGTAGCGTCTAATATGGCTCGCTATGATGGAATTCGTTTTGGTCACAAGGCGGACGGCGCTCATGATATTGCAAATAATCGCAGCGAAGGACTTGGAAAAGAAGTTCAGCGTCGCTCTATGGTAGGATCATTTGTGCTTTCATCGGGATTCTATGATGCATATTATGGAAAAGCAACAACTGTTCGCGAGCTTATTCGTGATGATTTTAAAAAAGCCTTTGAGCAAGTAGATGTGATTGTAACACCAACAGCACCAACAGTTGCATGGAAAATTGGCGAAAAAATTGCTGATCCAGTAGCAGAATATATGGAAGATGTTTTTACGGTTCCAGCGTCTCTTGCAGGACTTCCAGGACTTGTGATTCCTGTGGGATTTGCATCGCCTGCTGATGATACAAGCAAAAAACTTCCAGTGGGGATTCAGATTCTTGGTCCAGTTCTTGGTGAAGAAAAAATTCTTGAAGTGGGTCATATTCTTGAAAAAAATATTAATTTCACTCGTGATTTGCCAGAAAATTTTTAAAAAAATCTCTCTGTATGAGGGAGATTTTTGTTAATTATGAATTAAAAATGAAAAATTAAGAATTTTGGATTTTTAATTCTTGAAGAATAT
>JBHBSX010000072.1:0-4312 GCA_041779175.1 Candidatus Altimarinota bacterium
GGAGACTTAGAGAGAGAAGGGGGGGGGTAAAAATATTTTTCAGAAAAATTTTTATGTGACTTGCATAATAGATTTCTGAATTTGGTATTTTTATGTATATAAAAAAATTTTTACACAAAAAAAGTACCAACTAGAAAGTTGGTACTTTTCATAATAATCATGGAAATTTTAAAATTTATTTGTAATTTACATATGGCTGGGGTACTAGGATTCGAACCTAGGAATGACGGAGTCAAAGTCCGCTGCCTTACCGCTTGGCTATACCCCAATATTTTATAAGACGAACGGATTATATAAATTTTTTTTAAAAAAGCAAATTTTTTTTCAAGTTTTTTTAAAAAAAATTTTAAAAAAATAAATAGCCCCGTTGAGGACTATTTTATAAAAATGTAATAGTGATTTTTGTTCCAATATTTTCTTGACTATCTACAGATATTTTCCAATCATATAAATCAATAACTTTTTTCACGAGAGTCATACCAATTCCAGAACCACCAACTGAAGAATTTTGATTGATACGATAAAATCTATCAAAAATTCTTTTTGCATTTTCTTTATCCATACCAATTCACGTATCTTCAATAGTTATCGTGTTTTTTTCAAGAGAGATAATTACTTCTCCATTGTCTTTATTGTATTTTATAGCATTTTCTATAAGATTACGAAAAAGAAGAGAAAGGTGTTTTTCACTGGCAAATACAGAAAAATTTTTTAAAAATTTTTTCTCAAATTTTACATTTCGAAAATTATTTGCTCTCTCAATTTCCATTTCAATAACTTTTTGTATATCTGTCTTATTTTTATCTTCTGGAATCTTAAGATCCGCAAGTTCAAGAAGTCATTGAATTGATTCATTCATAGCATCAATTGTTTTAAGACTTTCTTCAACAAGTTCATAATCCATGCGTGGACTATCGCGAAGAATTTGAAGATTTCCTGACATAATTGCAAGAGGAGTTTTAAGTTCATGACCAGCATCATGAACAAAGTGTGTCATGGTATCAAGATTTTCTTGCACTAGCTTTAATACACGACGAATATAATAACGGATTAAAAACCAAATCGGTACCAATACTATAATATTAAGAAGAATAAATCTCATAATATCACGATATAATACTGTTTCATTTACTCGTTCTTGCGTAAAGAAAAAAGTAATATATCAACTATTTTGAATCTTTCGAATCAAATAACCGTCAGAAGAAATAATAGCATCCGTAATATCAACTAATTCTTCAAGAGCATCCTCATCAAGAATATCCGAAATATTTTCAATTGTAAGATCACGAATTTGCGAAGAAATAATCTCACCAGAAAGATTTGTTTGAATTGATTCTATCCCAATAAAAGAAGGAATACTTCAGCGAGTCCCAAACTTTTTATCCATAATTCTGTTTGTCTCTTGGAGAAAATTTTTCTTATGATCTTGAGTTTCTATATAATAACGACTTCCGAGAAAAATTGTTTCAAAAATAATTAAAAATAGTAATGCCCCGATCATAAAAATCTGAACCAATTTTTTTTCACTTGATTTGAGATTATTATTCATAAAAAACTAATTAATTTCATTTATCATATAGCCATATCCTTTTCTTGTAGAAATAATTCCAGGAATTTTTTTACGAAGATAACCAATATATACCTCTACTACTTTTACCTCCTCAAAATCATCGTAAACTCCCCAAACTTTTTCCATAAGTTCTGATTTTGGAATATAATATCCGCGATGTGTAGCAAAGTATAGTATAAGTGAAAATTCTGTCTTGGAAAGATGTACTTCTTTTCCATCAAAGTGAACCATTCTATGTTGAGCATCAACCTCCAATTTTCCAATTTTAATAATCTCTGTTGACTTACTAGAATGTCATCGACGAGCCAATGCGCGTATACGAGCCACCAATTCTCTATAATCACAAGGCTTAGTCATATAATCATCAGCACCATAATCAAGCCCAGCTATAATATCTTCTTGAGTAGAACGAGAAGTAAGCATTATGATTGGCATAGTCTTCCCTTCAGCACGAAGTTTGCGACAAATATCAATACCATTCATTTTTGGAAGAGAAAT
The DNA here is from genome assembly GCA_041779175.1 of Candidatus Altimarinota bacterium. Classification (GTDB taxonomy): domain Bacteria; phylum Patescibacteriota; class Gracilibacteria; order BD1-5; family UBA2023; genus GN02-873. The sequence continues at coordinate 2,069 of JBHBSX010000072.1, forward strand.
ATCAAGAATAATGACATCATAATTACCATTCACTGCTTCAATATATCCAGATTCCCCATCTGTACGAAGAGTACAAGTAATGTCTTCATTGGCAAGATAGCGAACCACAGTTTGGGCAAGAGCCACAGTATCTTCTATAAGTAATACATGCATAAATGTTATATTTTAAAAAGTAAAATGGAAATAAATTTTCCATAAGGATATTATAAGAATAATAGGTAAATTTTCTCTAAGAATCTACAAAGTAAAAGTTTTAAAAACTATTGGCAACGTTTCATAGAAAAACACACTTGCTCTGGAAGAAAGGCTTCATTATTATAATATTTTGCATACATTTCAGATACTGTGAGAAATTCATATCAAGAATCCCTTAATGCATCAATAAGTGGAGATATAGTGTCTACTGATGTTTTGTGAATATCATGATATAATATAATAGCACCATCATGGACTTGATTCATAGTGGTTTTTATATTTTTTTGAACATTTCGATTTTTCCAGTCAAAAGAATCTACTGACCACATAAGAATAGTCTTATTAACTATCTTATTAACCTGCGCATTATATGCTCAATAAGGCGGACGAAATAAAGCTGGCTTTTTCCCTATTGCTTTTTTTATGGCAAGATCCGTTTTTTCTATCTGGGATCGTATCTCATGATTACTAATCTTGAGAAATGAAGGATGACTCCATGAATGACTAGCAATTTCATGTCAATCTGCGTCCATCCACTGCAAAGTTCCTTCATAGCCTTCCACATTTTGACCAAGTACAAAGAATGTGGCACGAACGTTTTTTTGCCTTAAAATCGTAAGAAGTTCATTTGTAAATTTTCATGGACCATCATCAAATGTTAATGCTACATATTTTTTTGTATCTCCTGATGTAATATTTTTTTTAGAATTGCTAATAGTATCTTTTATTTCTTTTTTTGGTTCTAAAAATATAAAATTCTTCACCTCTTCATAAGAAAAATGTAATTCTAAAAAATCTGGCAAAGTACTGTTAGTATCAACAAAGTTATTACTTGGAATAGAGAGAATAACTTCAGACCCCGAAAAAGCAAATTCAGGAGCATTGAGATATTCTGTAATATTATGCAGAACCGTTTCATTATTTTTTATTTTCTCATTTGGAAATTTTTTTAAAAAAAATGAAACAATATAGTTCGCAAAATCCATCTTCCTATCCACATTAAGCAATTCCTTGGAATCAAAAATTTTTCAAGAAGAATTTATATGAAATATTTTTCTATGTTTTTCTTTTGCCTCTGAAACAGTATGTTCATAAATATGATAAAAAATTGCCCCCCTTCCCTGTCATCACAAAAGAGAAAAATGAGAACTATATGACAAAAATCCTGTTCCCGTATTATTTTTTGATGCAAAACCAATACTCTCCTTACGAATCCTTGCAAGAATTTCCACATTTTGAATATTCGAAAAATTTGGATATTCAATATAATATTTTGGTGAAAAATTTTTTTCAGAAAAAATAGTTTTAATCCCATCAATAGCAATAGTACCCGTAAAAATATTTTCATCAGAAAAAATATTTGATATAGTGGAGCCTGTATAAACAAATTCCCCAGAATGATCCCAATATTTTGGTATGGATTCTGAAGTTGACAATAGAGTGTTGTTTGCTGAAAAATATGCAAAAATTCAAAAAGCAACAACAAAAAGTAATGTTGTTAAAATTCAAAAAGATCGTGTTCACATATATCTAGTCTATCAATGAAGTTTAATAGAAGTTAAAAAATGAATTTTTTTGAGAAAATGTTGTAAAAAATAAAAAAATAATTACACTGTACATTGTCTTATTTTTTTATATGGAAATTACTGCCCTTCTTGATACATTTTTATCTCAATATATTTCGGATCCAAAATGGTATCCGTATATCTTGATCCTGATATGAATCTTTTTTCTCTTGATTATATATATCATCTTTATGTATATTCGGAGTTTTGTGAGCTGGATTTTTGGTGTAAACGAGGTTATTGCCCTGCAAAAAGAGCAAAATCATCTTTTGCGCGAACTCATTGTTATTCAAGAAGAACAACGAGAATTATTAGAATCCCTCTTTGTGGAAGAAAAACATGAAGAATATAATCCAAATGTTCCTTTTGATGAAGATGATATTTCTGAAGAAAATGATGATACAATCATAAATGAAGATACACACAAAAATGATAAAGAAAGGAAAACTCAAAAAGCAAACAAGTAATTGTGAAATTATTTTCA
>JBHBSX010000073.1:0-13281 GCA_041779175.1 Candidatus Altimarinota bacterium
TATTCATCTTTTGGGGAATTGGTGTTCTGGTGGTGTTTTGAGTATTTTTGGAATTCTTATTTATAATGCAATACAAAGCAATGTCTCGCCAAATGTTCGCAAAGTTGGATACAATATTATCAATTTTAATTTGAGTTTTATTATTTATTTTATTATTTCAGCAATTCTTTGTTTGGTGATTATTTGATTTTTTATGTTGGCTTTTTTTGGAATTGCCTGGGTGATTCTGATGATTATTGGTGCTATTAAACATTTTTCTGGTGAAGACTATACATATCCGATGACAATACAATTTTTAAAATAATATAAAAATCTCTCGGTTTGAGGGATTTTTTGAAGAAAATTTTACAAAAATCCAAAAAATTATATAATGTCTTCATATATAAAAATATGAACACAAAAGCTATTATCACTGCCATGAAAGAAGAGGCAGATACAATTATTACCACATTTTGACTTGTGGAAACTAAAAAACTCAAAAATATTAAAATTTTTGAATGAAATAAAAATGATACCAAAATAATTCTCGTGCTTGCAGGAATTGGAAAAATTCAAGCTGCTATGGCGACGACTTTTTTATTGGAAAATTATACTATTGATACGCTCATAAATATTGGAATTGCGGGAAATACTGCAGGATGAGAACTAAAAATTGGTGATGTTGTTTTGCCAACAAGTTTTGTACAGCAAGATATGTATTTGCCTTTTGATGGCGAACACCTTGATTATGCCAAAAAACCAATTTTTATAAAAAATTTTGATGAAAAAATAGCAACTGAAAAATTCTCAACCATTCTTGGGGGAGTATGCGTGACATGAGATGAATTTGTGGACAATGATGAGAGAATTATATTTTTGAAAGATACTTTTGATGCAAAAGTGTGTGAAATGGAAGCATTTGCAATATTGTCGGTAGCTCGTGAATATGATATGCTTGATAGGTGTATTGTGATCAAGGCAATATCTGATGGTGCTGACAATGAAGCCAAAGATGTACATATGAACAATTTGGAATTTGCTATGAAAAACAGCATTGAAGTTTTAAATTTTGTGTTGTAATATGAATATTCTTGATTTTTTTGTGACTTATTTTATGCAAAATCCAATTGGACAAACCATTGGATTTATTGCGCTTTTTGTAAATATTTTTGCATTTATTACGTCCAAAGATCAAAAGTTTTTGATTTTTATGGCGATTTCTTCAGCAATTTGGGGAATTCATTTTTTGTGTTTATGACTTCTTTCGGCTGCTTTCATTAGCTTTTTTGATATTTTAAAAAATATTATTGCTCTCAAATACAAGAAAAATACTTATATTTTTTGATTTTTAATTGTTTCATATGCTGTAATTGGTATTTTTACTTTTCAAAATGAAAATATTTTTAGTATTATACCTATTATCAATTCGATTTTATCAGTTATTTTTATTTATTATCTTGAATGAATTCGCTTAAAAATCGGATTTTCATGTATTTTATGTTTCTGGCTTATTTATAATTTTTTTGGAAATTCTCTTGGCGGAATGATGAGTGATATTATCTTAATAGTTTCATCATTTATAGGAATGTATAATATTTTAAAAAAAAAGAAAAAACGTTCTATTTAGTGAAAATATATTCTTGAATTAAGAAAAAATTCTTCCAGATTTTGGAAGAATTTTATTAAAATTTTTGCAAAAATACAATACTGCAAATAACTTTAAAAAAACAGAAACTTATATTTTATTTTTATAGAAGCAATATAAATTTTTTCATAAAATTTTTTGCAAAAAACAAAAATTTGTTATAATAAAGCGAAAATTATTATGGAACAAAATTTTGATAATTGGAATCATCTCAAAAAAGAGCTCAATACACGAGAATTATCTCATATTTATTTTAAAGAATGAGATATTTGGTGGACTTCTTTCGGACAAAATATTGGCAAAGAATCTTTCTGAAAATGAGAAAAATTCCGCCGCCCAGTTCTTGTTTTTAAAAAATTTTCTTCAGATTTATTTCTCTCTATTCCACTTTCTACAAAAGAAAAAACTTGAAGTTGGTTTTGTGAAATTGATTTACAATGACAAAAACGAACCGCTTTATTATATCAACTCAAATTACTTGACAAAAAGCGACTTTGAGAAAAAATCTGACAACTTGACGAAAAAGATTTTGAAAACATTAAAAAAAGATTAAGCATTTTGCTTAATCTTTAAAAAACTCGTCATCTCGCCACAAGGACGAGAATCGATGGGAAATCCCCAAAAGTAATAACATTATATACTATTTTTATTTTTTTGCAAATTTTTTGAAAAATTTATGCGAAGTTCGAATAATTACAATATTTCACTTTTTTGTGTTCTTGCTGACCCACGCGAAACTCGTCGCGTGGATACTTTTTTGACACAACTTTTTCCTGAAAAATCTCGAAGTTATATTCAAAAAATGATTGAAGAAGGGAAAATTTCTTGCAATGGCGAGAAATTTACCAAAAATAAAAAAATCTATCGTGGTGATGTGATACAAATCGAGTGGAAAGTGGAACAAATGGAACTTGTCGCCGAAAATATTGCTATTGATATTATTTTTGAAAATGATGATTTTGCCATTATCAACAAAGATGCAGGCATCAATACTCATCCAACACCAGGCGAGGAATGACGAAAATGAACGCTTGTAAATGCGCTTTTGTATCATTTTAAAAATCTCGGTGTGCGAAGTGATGAAAGTATTTTAAAGAATGAATTTGAATGAGAATTTCACAGATTTTCACCTTCCTCTCCTGATAAGGGGAGGCTAGGAGGGGTTTATATAGAATATGATCCAAATCTTACAGAATTTGCTCGAGAAAATAGAAAAAATATGAATACCTCTGAAAAAATTTTTTGGAAAATTATTCAATGAGAAAAATTTTGATATAAATTCCTCAAACAAAAACCGATTGGAAATTATATTGTAGATTTTTATTGTTCAGAATTACAACTTGCCATAGAAATTGACTGAGATTCGCATCCTGATTCTTGAAAATACGATATAAAACGAACAGAGTTTTTAAATAGTGCATGAATTCATGTATTGAGATTTACTAATAAGGAAATTCTTGAAAATCTTGATGGAGTGCATGAAAAAATGGAAGAAATTATACAAAAAATAAAATTTTCTCAAAAAACCCCTCCCAACCTCCCCTTATCAGGGGAGGGGAAAAACGCTTCAATTATCAATGGTGTTGAGCGTCCGTGAATTGTTCATCGTCTCGACAAAGACACAAGCGGGCTGATTATCATTGCCAAAAACGACAAAGCTATGCATGCACTGCAACTCAAAATCGCAAAACGAACAATTTCGAAGACATATCTTGCATTAGTGGACGGAATTGTGAAAGACGAAGAATGATATATTGAAAGCTTTATTGGACGCGATCCATATGATCGCAAACGAATGACAACTATTGATCCTGTCAATCCAAAACTTGCAAAAACCAAATTCTATAATCGTGGTGTTTTTCATGACAAATACACACTTTTGGAAGTGGATTTGCTCACGGGGCGAACACATCAAATCCGCGTTCATCTCGCGTCAATCGGTTTTCCGATTATTGGCGACAAAATTTATGGTCGAGAAAAATCCAATAAAGAAGCAGAAGAAATTTTTGGACTTACACGCCAATGGCTTCATGCATACAAACTCGAGTTCAATCTTTTTGGAAAGGATTATCACTTCGAGGCGCCACTCAAAGATGATTTGAAAAAAATGATATAAAAAACTTTGTATTATCTCTCTTTTAAAAATAAAAACTCCAATATTGGAGTTTTTATTTTGCATCAAAAAATACAATGGAATGTGGAATAGTTCGTTTATCAAGTTCGCCTTTATGATTGGCACCAAAAATATAATTTCCATCAAACCACAAACGTGTAGAACCGCTAGAATCAAGTTGGGAAGTAGATTTTGCTGTACAACCCTGACGAAGAATTTCTCGTTCAATCTCAATTTCAGTCATATCAGTGGCCGTAAAAACAAGAAGAGTTGATGATTGATTTTGATTATTTGGATTTTTGAGACACATATATGCGCGGCCAATATTTTCTTGGGAATAACTTTTATTTGCCATTGTGAGATTTACCATGGCAAAATCTCCAGAATCACGAAGATTTTTCCAAGAATATGGAACAATTTCTGCTGTTTGGCCATTGATTCGTAAAATATTTTTTGCTGAACTGCGATTATCAGCACCAGCAGAACGAATCATTTCTCATTGTTTAAGTCCAAAAGACAATTCTGAAGGTTGTTTGCTCGGATTAAAAAATTGTCCATTTACCAAACTTGTTGGTTTTGTTATAAGACTTGAAAGTGTTTGTGTGATAGTTTTTTTCTGATATTGAGGTTCGCCCGTTTCACTATTGTATGACACTACTTCAATTGCAGAATCCACTTTTGCTCCTTTTGAAAGATTGATTTCTTGCATCCAAAGCATAGCTTCATTGGCACGATATATATTGATAGCATTTCCTGTGTACACTTTTCTATATGTAAAATCAATAATTTTTTCTGTCGGTTTTTCTGGAATAATTTCCAGTGCTTGTTGTCTTGCAAGTTCTTCATTTTTTTCAAGTGTTTCTTGAAGTGTTGGTGGCTTGAGTTGCACTATTTGTGCAGAAGTAGTTTGCACTCCTATGCACAAAAGAATGAGAATAAGGGAAAATATTTTTTTATTCATATTATTTTTCATTAAAAAAAGTTATAATAATAGTAAGTCAATGAGGTTTTGTGGGTTTGAGTTCAAGATTTCCATTATGGATTTTTATAATTTTATCAACAAGAGAAAGTCCGATTCACATACTGATTTCATCAATATCTTGAGTTCTTGCATTATCTGCTTGAAAAAATTTTTCAGTGACAAATGGCAAATCTTTTTCATCAATTCATTTTCCATTATCCACAAAAGTAATAGTTGAAGATTTTTTATCTTTTGAAAAAGTACAACAAAGTTCGGTATTTTCTCAAGAATATTTATAAAAATTTGAAAAAATATTATGAAGAATTTGAATAAATTGTTCTTTGTTTCCTTCTATAAAAGCAGATTCTGGAATTTTTGTAAAAATTTTTTGATTTTTTTTCTGAAGTTGTGGTTCGTATTGTAGGACAATATCGGAAAAAATATTTTTTAAAAAAAATTGTGTTTTTTTAGTGGAATTATTCTTTTCTGAAAGAAAATCCTCACTTTTCATGATATGTTCTGTGATTTTTACGAGACGACGCATTTCATTTTGTAGCGTAATAATCGTTGCCTTATCAAGCTCCATAATACCATCATCAATGGCTTCAAGCAAACAAGAAATTGCAGTCATTGGCGTTCTGATTTCATGCGACAAATCGGCAAGGAATTGATTTCTGATTTGTTCTTGTTGTTCAAGTGAAGAATGAAGTTCATTGAGAGTTTGAATCAATGGACGAAATTCATCAGTTTTTTTATAAAAAATATTTGCCGATTTTTGTGATGAAAAATTTTTTAGAGAATCAATAATCAGATGAATAGGACGAAACATTCGTCGAATCCAAATTAGGTAAATAATCGTAATAAAAATAATCCAAAATGCATTGATAATTATAAAATTGATTAAAACCGCATTGATAAATTTTCATTCTGGAGAATTTTTCTCAAAAGAAAACGGATGAGAAAGTATGGAAAGAATATTGGCTGTGGAAATATTCTGTTCGAGGAGAGAAATATTTGTGGTACTTCCAGTATGAATCTGAAATCCTGTTGGCATTGAATTTTCTAGAGATTCTCAAGAATTGGTATCGACATAGAGTTCAGGATTTTTGGAAAGACTTTCAAGGGAGCTAGAAATATTAGAAAGCTCACTAATGGCAGATTGATAATCTTCTTGAGTAGAGTTATCAAGATAATTCACAGCAAAAAGAGCCTGAAGTTTTTCAGGACTGATATCAATTTGTTGTCGAATTTGTGCTTGTGTGGCGGCTAGATATTCTGGAAAGTGTTTGTCTAATGTGATTCTCAAGCCAACAATATTGATGGCAAGGGTCATAAGCAAAACTACTACTGTTGCTAGCGGAATGCTCAAAGAAATTTTCATCAAATACAGTGTATTCAAAAAAATATTTTTGCAAATTTTTAATGTGAAGATTATGTGAAGAAATTTTGTCTTGATTTTTCCGCAAAAATAATTATTATTCCGTATAATATTTTTTATCAGTAAACTATGTCAGTTCGTACTCGTTTTGCTCCGTCTCCGACTGGTTATATTCATATCGGCGGACTTCGTACTATGCTCTATTGTTATCTCTGGGCTCATAAGAATAATGGTCAGTATATCGTTCGTGTGGAAGATACTGATCAGACTCGTTATGTGGAAGGGGCTATTGATTCTATGCTTGATATTCATGATGTTTTGGGGCTTACGCCAGATGAAAGTGTGCGTCACGGCGGTGATTATGGTCCATATCAGCAGTCTCAGCGTCTTGCTATTTATCAAGAAAAACTTCATAAACTCTGTGAAGAAGGTTCAGCGTATTATTGTTTTTGTACACCTGAACGGCTTGATAATCTTCGCAAAGAACAAGAAGAACTCAAACTTCCTCCGCGTTATGATGGACATTGTCGCAATATTCCTTATGAAGAAGCTATTGAACGCGTAAAAGCAGGGGAAAAATACACTATTCGTCTCAAGGTTCCAAAAGCAGAAACTATTGTCTTCAATGATATGATTCGTGGGCGTATTGAATTCAAAACTTCAGAAATTGATGATCAGGTTTTGCTTAAATCTGACGGATTTCCGACATATCATGGTGCTATTGTTATTGATGATTATCTCATGGGAATCACTCATGTGATGCGTGGGGAAGAGTGGATTTCTTCGATTCCAAAGCAAGTTCTCACAGCACGCGCACTCGGAATTGAACTTCCACATTATGCGCATTTGCCAAATGTTCTTGGTACTGATGGCAAAAAACTCTCTAAGCGTACGGGCGATGTTTCTGTGGATCAATATCTTGAAAAATGATATCTCAAAGAAGCTTTGCTGAACTTTTTGGCACTTCTTGGTTGGCATCCAAAACAAGATGAAGAGATTATGTCTATGGACGAAATGATTGCCAAATTCGAAATCAGTGATGTACACAAGGCGGGTGCGGTTCTTGATGTTGTCAAACTTGATTGGATGAATGGCGAATATATCAAAAAAATGCCACTTGACGAACTCTATTCTCGTCTTGAAACATTTTTGCAAAAATATGAAAAAGATTTTTATGAAAATATTTTTTCAAAAGCAAGCAAAGAATTTAATCAAAAAATTCTTGCTGAATTGCAAACTCGTCTCAAGCGTCTCAATGAATTTGTAGAGCTTACAACTTTTATGTATACTGATGCTAAAGTAGCTCGTGAACTTCTCGTCAATCCAAAGATGAAAATCGAAACAGAATCTGAAGCAATAGAATCACTTACATTCTTGCTTCCACTTCTTGAAAATGCGGATTATTCGTCACTTGATTCTATCAAAGAAAAAATTATTCCAGCCATTGCTGAAGCAGGAAAGAAAAATGGTCAAATTCTCTGGCCACTTCGTGTGGCACTTTCTGGGGAACAATATTCGCCAGGCGCTTTTGAACTTGCGTATATTCTTGGAAAGAATAAAACACTTGAAAGAGTAAAGAGATATTTGTAAAAATTTTAAAAAATTTTCTTCTTTAAAAATATTTTTATAATTACATCATGAGAATTCCACAACTTGAAACCGAAAATTTATATTTTCGCATTGTTACCAGTGATGATTATGATGTGCTTTTTGAACAAAATTGGAATCTTGATATAGAACAAATTTCTGGTGGGATTTTCCCTTATAATAGGGGAGAATTCGATGAATTTATAGATAAACATCTCAATGATGGGAATTATACTTTTATGGTGATTCTCAAAGAAAATGATGAGATTATCGGTTCTGCTGGAATTTCTGATTTTTATATGAGAGATGGTCGATGTGAAATTGATCTTACGATTTTTGACAAAAATAATCATCGAAAATGATACGGAACTGAAATTCTTTCTTTGCTTGAAAAATTTGCTTTTTATTATCTTTCTATGCGAAAAGTGCAAGCAACTATTTATGGTAACAATATTGCCTCGCAAAAACTTTTTGAAAAAAATAATTACAAGCAAGTTTGATGTTACAAGGAGCATAGAATGTTTCGTGGGAAGTATTATGATACGCTTGTGTATGAAAAATTCCGTGAAAATGAATTTGAAAATATGTTTGGATAGTTTTTAAAAAATTTTTCTAAAAATATTATTCTTAAAAGTTACAAAACAAAAACCTTATGAATTATCTTTTTTTGCAAAATATTATTTCTTGAATACTCTCAAATTTTACATGTCCAGACTGTAAAGCAAAGCCAAATGCTGATTCATTGGATATTAAATCTGTGAGTGATAAAGAAATGAATATACATTTTACTTGCAAGCATTGTAAGGCTAAAGCGCTTATGAAAGCAGAGCTTGGTCAGTTGGCTTGAGGTTTTTTGTCGACAGAAGCAGGAAAAAATTTTCTCAAAAATGCTATAGAAAGTAATCAATTTATGATTGCTGACGCTCATAATTCCAATCAAAAATTTTTTAAAAAAAATTCTGAATCAATTTCTTCTGATGAGATTCACCAAATCGAAGAAAAACTTTCAAAAAATCCTACTATAAATGATCTTATCAATGGCGACTAAATTTTTTCAAATTTTTATAAAAATTTTAGCCATATTACTTCTTTTTGTGGCTATATATATACTCGCGGTTTTTGTTTTTCCAGATTTTACTGATACTTATGGTAATTCTGATTTTAACACAATTTTACGTGAACTAAAAGATAAATCTTTACAAATTTCTTCGCCTGATGGCTCTCTTAATAATCCTTTCTAATGTCTGAACGTAACTTCTCCTCTCGATCCATAGAATCTCGTCGCCAGAATAATATGAGAAATCAATCTCGAAATTCCCAATCTTCTGGATTTGGTTTTGGGAAAATTATCGCAATTATTGCAATTTTGTTTGCTGTGTATTCTTATTTTGAAGTAAAAAGTACAGGAAGCGTAATTGTAAAACCAAATACATATACAGTAAAAACAGGAGACTCTCTTACAACTCTCAATGATTCATTGAATTTGGGGATTTCTGCATGGCGCTATCGTTGGTATGTGCGTTTATTTGCGCCAGAAGTGACTATCGATGCTGGTACATATGAAACTACTGAGATGATGACTTTGGAAATGCTTTTGACAGAAGGCCTCAAGAAAAAAACAACAACCAATGAATTGACTATAAAATTACTTCCAGGTTGGAATATCTATGATTATGATGCGTATTTTGCAAAGAATAATATTTTGCCAGCGGGAGAATTTGTAAAAACGGCTGAAGCAAATTTTTCAAAATATCAATCACAGTATAAATTTCTTTCTGGTGCAAAAAGTCTAGAGTGATTTCTTATGCCTGATACATATAGGATTTTTGTGAATTCTTCGGCTGATAATATTATTACAAAATTATTAGATACCTTTGAGACGCGTATTGGTGCAGATTATGAAACACTTGATGATAAAACGGCTTATGAAACTCTAATTATGGCGTCAATTGTAGAAAGAGAAGAGAAAAATGCAGCCAATCGTCCTATTGTAGCAGGAATTCTTATAAAACGCGTGAAAGAAGGAATTGCTATGGGTGCAGATGCAACTGTGTGTTATGGCTTTAAAAAGACTTTTGATGAATGTACGCCGAGTTTTATTGCTAGTGTTATCACTGACCATAGTAATGTGTATAATACACGTAAAAATCTTGGTTATCCTCCAACGCCGATTTCTTCGGTTTCCGTAAGTGCTTGGAATGCTGCTTTTAAGCCAGAATCTTCGGCATATTATTATTACTTGCATGATAATAATGGCGTGATACATTATGCAAAGACACTTACAGAACACAATGCGAATGTGCAACAATATTTACGATAAAATCCACAGAATTGTGGGTTTTATTTTTTAAAAAAATTTTTGCGAAAATTATGAAAATATGATAGAATATGCATGCATATTTTATATATAAAACTATGGCAAAAGAATTAAACATCAAGATTGATTTTGATCAAAAAATATGGAATGATTTTTTGCAAAATCTTGTCTCTCAACAAAATTATTTTGGTGATTTTTTACAAAAAATTACTCACACAACCGAATATCGTGGACAAAAAATAGAGCTTATTATGCTTGTAAAATCACATCAAGCTAATGCTGAAGAACTTGATATTAGAGTGGATTTTACTCTTAAGCACAAAAAAGAATTACCAAATGAAATTCTTGATAAATGGAAAGCTTTTGTGCAACAACTTGAGTGAAAATATTCATATTCAAAAGAATCAGCAGGTTTTTATTTTGATTCTTATAATTGGTATTGAAATACTGGTGTTTTTAGGTGAAATTTGCTGTTTAATAACAATAAAACACCTTTATCTAAAAGATTTTATGATTTTTTGCAAAAAATTTTTAAAATATTTTATAAAAATTTTCTAGAAATAGAACAATGAGATATATCTATAACTATAGATAATCCAACAAATAAATATGGATGTTATTATTGGGATGATAATACTTCTTGTGTAATATCTGATGGTTTTATGCAAAATGCTCCCATACCAGCGTGGCTATCAAATAATAATTCAATACAACAAGAATTAGGACATAATAGTGTTTTTTGATGAGATTCATCTAATGAGTTTAGACGAGAAGAAAGAGACTGGTTTTGTTTGGATGATTTAAAAGAAGAGGATTCGGATCGTATAAGAAAAGAATATAATGAAGAAGAGAAAAGGAGGCAAAAAAATGAAGTGATAAACCCTGATACCAATTTGCCCGAGTGGCTATCGCCATAAATTTTATTTCAAGACATTTTTAGAACATTAAACAATTGCGTTAAATACATATGTCAAAATTAAAAATAAAAGTCACTCTTGATGAAAATATTTGGGAAGATTTTTTCAAAATATTATTTCAAGAGCAAATGATGAGGAAAAATTTAGATTAAAAATTATTCAAAATTATTATTTTGAAGGCAAGCATGTTCAATTTGGGGGGATTTTTACCATTAATAAGAATTGGTGGCAAGATTATTAACAATGAAAAATAGTTTTTTGATTAGAAAAACAAGATGAGGAAATAAAAGAAATTTATGGAAAATGGAAACTTTTTTTGGAAAAATTTTCTCAAAAAAATAATAATATTTTTGAAAATGATGGAAAAAATAGCTTTCGTAATGATGAATTGAATATAGATTGTGGAACATATCGTTTTGAATTATGCAATTTCATTAACTGAGAAGGTGGAATAAAAAACCTAAAAATTGCCGTGGAAAGAATTTTTAGAATTTTTTATCAGGACTTTTTTCATGTTTCAGAGGAAGAGATGGAAGTGATAATTGGAGTTCCTACAAATCGACACTGAATGCAATATTTTGATAAAAAACTGGATGTTGTGCTACCAGATTGGTTATTATCAACAGAGAAAGGGGAGTATAGTTATACAAAAGATAAAGAAACATGATGAAAGAATGGATGAGAATTTGAAAAATATTTTACACTTGACGAAAGAGAAACGGACAATATTCAAAATAATTCAGATGAAAGTTTTGATTGGTTACAATGAAATAATGGCAAAAAGAAACAACAGATTCAAGAAATATTTAAAGACTTCAATCCTGATGAGATTATTCTTTCTGCGGATATAGAAAAGGCAATTGATCTTTTAGTAAAACAATTTCTCAATAAAGAACATTTTCAAAAATTTAATGCCACTTTACCACGATGACTGATTCTGTATTGACCACCAGGAACAGGAAAAACCACTATTGCTAAGGTTCTGGCTGTAAAACTAAAAAGAAAATTTTACTATATTTCCGCTTCAGAAATTATTTCAAAATGGGTCGGAGAATCAGCTCTTAATATGCAAATTTTCTTTGATGGTGTTGAGGAAAATTCTATTGTTTTTGTTGATGAAATTGATGGATTATTGCCAGACAGAAAAAGCATCGAACAAGAAGGAAGTTCTGCATATCTAAATAATACTGGTGCTGTGAATGTTTTTTTGGAATATTTGGATGGAATGAAAGCATTGAAAGATGTGCTTTTTGTAGGGGCAACCAATCATATTGATTCTATAGATAAATCTATTTTGCGAGCAGGAAGATTGGAGAAAAAGATTTTTGTGGATTTTCCTGATGCTGAGACTCGTGAAAAGTTGTGGAAAATGTATTTGGAAAAAACTCAAAAAAATACCGCTTTTACTATTATTGATAAAAATACCAATTTTGAGCAATTGGCAGCAATGAGTGTCAATTTTACGGGTGCTGATATCAAAGAGATTATTCGTCGAATCATGAGCGATGTGGCGGTTTTTTCTTTGAATACTGAAGAAAAAATTATTATCACACCAGCAAAAATTTTTCGATGAATTCTGTATATTATAGAGAAATACAAAGAAGAATTTGTTTTTAATAAGGGAATTATTCCTGAAAAAGAAAAAGTCTTTCTCTCTGATATTGGCGGACAAGAAGAACTAAAAACAGAAATAAAGAAAATTATCACACAAATAAAAAATCGTGAATTATTTCGAGAAATGAATGTAGATCTCCCAAAAGGAATGCTTTTATATTGACCGCCTGGAACAGGAAAAACACTTGCTGCAAAGATTATTGCAAATGAGACAAATTTATTATTTTATATGTTGCTTGCTAAGGATTTTTTAGGAAACAATGGTATAGAGGGTTTAGAAAAACAATTATCAGAACTGCAAACTCCTTGTATTGTGTTTATTGATGAAATTGATGCTATTGGTATGCATAGAAGCAATATGTCACCTTATGGTGTGCAGGTTCTCAACACACTTTTGCAAAAAATGGACGGTTTTGCAAGTGATAGTGATATTTTCTTTATTGCAGCAACAAATAATTTTGAGAATCTTGATGATGCTCTGATTCGTGCTGGGCGTTTTGATATAAAAATTCAAGTCGATCTTCCTGATGATGAGTGACGACAGGAAATTTTTAAAATTTTTATAAAAAAATCTGTGAGTCGCCATTGAAAAAAATTATTTGAAGAAAATATTGATTTGCATAAACTTTCTGAAATATCTGAATGATTGGTTGGTGCTGATATCAAAGAAATTATTCGTCGTATAAAGCAAAAGTTTATAATTTCTCTTATTGAACAAAATACAATTTTTTCTGATAAAAAAATTACAGAACAACAATTGATAAATGAAA
>JBHBSX010000074.1:0-7845 GCA_041779175.1 Candidatus Altimarinota bacterium
AATACTCGTACAAAGTTTGTAGGAGCACTCTTAAGATATCCACCTGCTGCTGTCTCTGTAGTACAAGATCATTGAAACTTTAATGGAGAAGCTGGCCACACTACAGGGATCTGATAACATCAACCAGTAGTTGGAACATTGATAGCAGTTAGAGCAGAAAATACTGGCAAACCCTCTTCAACCTTAAACCCATCCCCGACTGGTGAGCCAAATACTACAGGATCGTTTCCTGGTGCTAATGGAGCCCAGTTAATAGGAAAACTCATACATGAGCCTCATCCAAATCCACAAGCCAGCCCATCAACAATTTCTTGCGTTTTATCTGTAATATTTTTTGCTGTTTCTTCATCAAATCCTATACGAATATGTTGTTTCCCTTCTTTAGTTACTGTGATTAAATCCTTTTTCTCAGAAGAATTTCCAGCCATATTTTTATACTCGGCCATACCTTGAGTTGGCGTCATATTTTCCACAGAATCCGGAATATTATTTCCATTATTGTCCACAATTTTATCAGCTACACCATTTGGAAGTGGAACATCATAGGTTGCCTGTCGACGACTCGAGTCATATTCACGAGCTTCACGAGAATACCAAGTCATCATTTCAGCACCACAAGTAGTTGAAGTCTGAAAAGCAATATCACCATATACATCATGTCCGGTTAATCCTTGTTCAAAATCTCCAACCAGCATCTCCCCATAACTTGCTGGAAGTACCAACAATGTATATCGAATTTTTGCTGTAGCACCAGCTGGAATATCTCCAACATCAAATTCCAATGAATAATCCCCAGAATTTTTTTCTACAAAATTTTTTTCAAAAATTTTTCCATCCACTTCTACAGTATATTGAAGCGTATTGTCTCTATCAAAAATCTCTGGAATAGTATCAAGATATTTGACACTAGTAGCCACTTCAGTGTTATTATTTTTAATAGAAATCTCTACAGAAATAGTATCTTCTGGATAAATTATATTATTTTTTGAGGCATAATTTTTTACAACATCCATACCAACAAGTGAAGCATACTGACTACGAATATATGTTTCGAGTGGAACCGATGTTGTTCTTGTAGTATTATCATTACTTTTTGAATTCAAAACATCTTCAGATGTATCACTAAAAATCTGTGAAAGTCTGCTAGCGGTTTTTTCATCTATAGTAGTTGCTGGCATGGTTGCTATTTTTCCAGCCCTTTCTTGATAATATACTTGTGCTCGAATACGAGAATCTGTGAGCCCAGGATCAGTACTTACTGTTGCGGAACTTTCTTCTCATATTACTGTTTGTGGTTGTGCTACAAAATTTGACTTGAGAGCACCTCCATGAGTATCAGAAGTTTGTTTTAGTGTAATTCCCAATGTTTCATCAAGAATTTTTTGTTCAAATTTTCCAATATTGTTTGTTCCATATAGTATACCAAGTTGTCCACTAGAAGTAAGATATACAAGATCATCCTTTCCATCTTTGTCCATATCCAAAACCTTCATTTGTTGAATATTTCGTGGAGCTGATGTATTATTCGTGAGAGTAATATCCCATTCTGTGAATTTCCTTTCTATATTGGAAATCAAACGCAATTCTCATTTGTCATCCAGCGATATAATATCAGAAAATTTATCTCATTGAAAATCCGCCACTTGAACCAAAGAATTACGCAGTCTCGGTAAATATACAATATTTCCAACCGAACGAAACTTTCCATTGATATTCAAAAGAAGTTCCATAAATCCATCAGAATACTGCACAAGCACATCAGGAAGATTATCAGCATTCATGTCTTTTTGAAAGAAATCATGAATTTGTGATTTTCTGCTATCAGCAATCTGCGTACCAATACTTTTATCAAGCCCGTCGATTTGAGTATCTGGCTCTCCATGATTCACACTAGCCACAGGATCACCTATATTTACCAACATATATGTATGAAACCATTTTGTTGACTCGCCAACAGTATCACCTGCTGCAAAAGAAAGTAACATACGATTATCACCCATCCATCCAACTCATGGATTTTCTACGAGTGTACCAATATCATCTATTCCTATTGGACCAATTTTCGATTCATCATATATATTATATGAAAGCGAGCGTTTTACAGTTATTCATTTTGCTGAATTTCCAAGTGTTTTATCGGAGAATTGTTGTATCTGATATCCGGACGTTTGAATTTTTGGAGCAGCATCAGAAGTATTATTATGAAAAATATCTTCAACCAATGAAATATTTTCATTTCCTGAATAATGATAAGAAATTTCAGCAATTTTTGCACCATTATGAAGAACTTCAAATACAAATGCATTGGTGGTATCATATGATTTTAGTGCAAGAGTAATAGAAGGCTGAGCTTCTATTGAACCATTATTGGCAACTGAAAACAAGTTAGCCCCCTGACCCGAAAGAATAATTCTTCCATTTTGTAAAGACAAAGCATATCAAGATGAAGCATCAAGAGTCAATTTTGCTGCAATAGTCGAAGAATTTTTCTGAGGAATACAGTCATCATTCATACTACAAGCCATCAGTTCTGCATTTGAAAAATTATAGAGAATTTTTGCAATTTCTGCTTTACGAACAGAATCAGTAATATGCAAAACAGGAAAACTTCTCTCCAGATTGAGCGATGTCTCCAATACCATATCATCAAGTTGTCCTACAGAATAACCACCATTTGGAAATACTGATACAATAGTTTCATCAGCAAGTGGTGATGCAAGCAATGTGCTTGCTGCTAGGCTTTGAGAATTATTTTTATCAGTATGAAAAATAATATCTTCAGCCTCACGTAAGAAACTTCCTCCAGCCAATACCGTGTAACGCGCATTATAATCATCAGCAAATTGATATTGTGCATCATTGGTAAAAATCTGCACTGCATATTTAGTAATAGCATCAATTTTATAATTTTGTCATGCTTCTTGATATGTGATTTTATTTTTCTCCAATTCTGGAATTTCAATCACATAATAACCACTTCTTTTTGGAAGAATATATTGACCATTTGTCATTTGTACTTCCACTGGTTCTTCAGCATTATGTGTTACAAAAGCATTTCCAGAATAATTAGAAAGATTTCCATATCTATCTCGAACCGAGAAAATCAATTGATTATTTGATTCTGTATGATCAATATACATTCCCTCTCCAGCAATGAGTGTAAGTGGAATATTATTGATAATACCAATACCTGGAATATTGAGAGTAAGATTGTGAATTCCAGCTACAGTTCCAGGATTGTATGCAAAATTCTCAGTTTGTCCGTTTTTAATCTCAATAATTTCTTTTGAAAAATTACCTGCCCCAGATGGAAGTGATAATGTGGCAATAGAAGAAAAACCAGATAAAACATTTCATTCAGAATCCCTAATCTGAATACGAACTGGAAGTGGTGAAGAACCAATTTGTATAGCGTTATTTGGGTTTTCAAATTGTAAACTCACTTTTGCACTATCCACCACCTTTATAGTTTTTTCAACATTCAATTCTTTGTTTCCATTCACAGAATGATTTAAAATTTTTGCAAAAATTTTCATATCACCAGTTCTATCACCTCGAACCATGAATGAGAGATTAGAATCAAATATATCAAGGGAAAGTTTATTTTTTGGATTTCCAGCAGAATCAATAATAGAACCATTTTCTACTGTTAATTCTATACTATACAAGTCGGCAGCAACAGAATTTCCAATTCTATCCTGAAGAGAGAGTGTTACAATAGTGGTTGCATCCTTGAGAATCATAGAAGAAACTGGATTGAGAACCACATTTGCCACCTGTCCAGAAATTACTGAAAATGTAAACTCTCCAGCAATCCCATCCTTTCCAGCAATAATAGTACGATATACACCAATTTGTTTTGTGATATCAGCACCAAGCTCCACAAGCCCATCTTTTCCTGAAATTTTTCAAATTTCCCTTCAGGTCAAATCATCAAAAATAGTAACCTCAAAATCTCATTCCTTAGCACCAGCATCAGTCAAAGATTTTTTTCGTAAAATATTTATAAAAATTTTTTCATCAGAATCCGCTGTAATAGCTACAATATTACTAGATTTATCTGTTGAGAGATAAGCATCAAGATATTCAGAAGAGGCCGTGAGTACGAAATTTTCAGAAAATTTTTTCTCAATAGTTCCATCAGTCAAACGAATATCATACGCAACACGAGCGGTAAGTGTGAAATTCTTATCTTTAGCAGTAATAATAAAGTTCGGATTTCCAGAGGTAAGAGGAATATCAGAAGAATTATATGAAAAATATTCATTGTATTTTTCGGGAGAAATATTTTTTCCACCACTAGTAACTGATATAATTTCTAATCTTGCAACAGAATTATTGGTTGGATTGATACGAGCTGTGTCTGTTTGTAGTGAAGTAGAAAAATCTATACTTGAGTGATATGAAATATGCTTTCGTGAAAAATGCGGAATCACTTTTGCTTGAGCAATAGAAGCTTTTTGTGCAGCAACATCAGTAGTTGGAATGTTTTCTGCTGGTTTTAAAGAAGAATTATCATAACCAATAGTATCTCCACCACACTGTCCAGCACTGATTTTTACAGGAATCTGTGATTTAATCCAACACTGTACTGCTGATGGCCATTTAAACAAATCAACACCATCTGGAGGTCAACAGTGAGCGCTTGAAGAAACAGAGTTATCTACCTTTGTGGTTGTATCCTGTTCTGTAATATTAAATCCATGAATTGCTGCGAGTTTTGCTGAATAATCATTTTGAATAAAAGAAATATCATCGTTAGAATTATTTCCAGCCATAGGAGCTACAGAAGTCAAACCAAGATATGCAATTTCATAGGTTTTTTCTGTTTGACTGGAAGTGGCTGGCATTTTTTGCAAAATATTTCCATTAGAAGGCTTTTGAGAATAAGAAAGCATAGATTCTACGGAATTTTGATATTTTGCAGTAATATCAGGATGAAGCCAATTTTTTGCTTGAAGAATCTGTATAATCAACTCATCAGAAATATAATCATTCCAATCAAAATGACTAGGAAGATTTTTTGCTCATAAAATATTTTCAGAAATATTTGCATCAAAATCAGACTGATTTGTAGAATTTTCTTTTTCAACAATTGCTTGCCACTGACGACTCGAGTCTTCTCGTAACCATGCACGAACCTCCCCTACTGTAGTTGCATTCATTCTGTAGAAATTCGGATATTGCAGAGTTACAATATTTCCTTTTTTTGTTAAAAATTCTACTGAACGATTGATGTCTATAGGAAGATTTGGAGTGGCACCATTCGCATCAGCCGCTGCAATTTCTTCTTTTGTTGGAGAAATATGATAGAGAATTCCATCAATAGTGTGATATGAAAGGTTCCTATAGCTTGTATTATCAATTGTATATGAATTTTCTCCATTCATATAATTTTCAATACAAGAATTATTATTTTGAATATTTTTTCCATCAATACTAATATCTCCAACCAAACACTGTGTATTGTTAGAATATCGAGCTGCTTCTACTAAAAAATTTGCATCAGGGCGCACTGGAATAGCATTTATATTTGAAATTCCTTCATATTTTTGAGATGTTTGATATACTGTACGATTTTCATCAATAATATCCAATTGACTGTCACAAGCAAAATATGTCCCATTGGTTCCTTCTGGATAGTACTTTGTATATATATTTCCTCCATTAAGATCATCAGACAAAACTTGCCAGCTGTATGGTTGCTTCACGGTATATTGATATGAATAATCCATACATTGCGAAAGTGAAGGAGCATTAACCCTATCACTTTCTAGCATTCCTTCTTGAGAAAAAATATTTTTTACAAAACCAGTAAATTTCTTTTCAGGAAAACGTGTAAGTGGATTATTTGCAAGATTCGTCTCATTTGCCACACGAAGCAAAGAATTTCCTCACCAAAAAGTTTGAAGTTTTGGAGTATTACCGGAATAACAACGAGGTGCATCTGCTCCTAATACATCTACATGAGATTGTGTAGCGTTTACATCAAACGCCACATTAGATTCCACAAGAATAGACTGACCAAATTCAGCATCCTGCCCACTTATACCTCGAGCAATGGTACACTGTGCTGCATTTACAATATTTTTTCCTTCTTGCCCAAAGAAATAATTCGCATACGGAATCATAGTGGTATCATTTCCATACTTTGCAGACATTCCATCAAGAATTGGAATTTTACGAGCTATAGAATTTTCTTTTAAAAAATCCGTAAAACTCTGTTCCAAAGCGTCGTTTGCCTTTTTAAGAGTATCAGACGCTACAGTATCTGCAATGGAAATATTTACAGAACCCAAATCGGCACGAACATTAGCTCCAGAATTATATCGACCCGCATTATGTACCGCAGCCAACTCTTCTCCAAGAACTTTAGTATTAAAAATTTCTGAAAAAGCATTCACTAATTTTTCAATAATTGGCTTTGTATGAATATCTGGCGTTTCATTAATAAGCTCATCAGAAAGCGTATTTGAGGAAATATTTTGAGAATTTAATCCTTCAATACCCAAACTTGCAATCAAATCCGCATAACCAGAATCATTTTGCTTATCATATTCCTTGAGAGCATTATTAATATCTTTTAATAAATATTTTGAAAAACGGCTATATGCCATATTCTCCACATTTGCTATCCAAAGTGAATATTGAAACACTCGACGCAATTCTATGCTCTTTGATTCAGAAAATCCATCAAAATAAAACACACTTGGTGGTGTGGTTTGCATAGCAAATCTACCAGTTTGCTGATAAAAATTATGTGTTTTATCAAGAAAATCACGAATCAAAGGAATATCAGAATCCGCATTCCATTCACGACCAACTGCAGGATTCATAACACCATGCCATATTTCTACAGCCTGATTTCCTCCAGTCAAAGCAGAAACCTGTTCATAACGATCAGATTTTTCATTATACAAAAACACCTTATTTTCAAAATCAACATACGGAAACACTGATGGAAAATATTTTCCATCAGCATTCACCATAGGAATTGGAACATTACCAAGCAAAATAGTACCCACTAATTGCGATTTTACTCATTCTTCACCATCCCCTTCATAATACCACTTTTCATTTTGAGCAGCAATCATGGCAGGCGTAGTAGATGAATCAATCACAGAAATAACCACCCGAGTAGAACCAAGGCGGTTTTGAATATCTTCAGCATAACGTCTAATCTCATCTCGCAATTGTCGCTCTGTCTGACTATCAACAATAATCGAAACAATATCACGATATTGCTCTGAGCTCGCATTTGCTACAGACATAAAATCAAAACGAATAGTCTGAGAAAACAATAAAACAAAAATCAATAATAGTGAAAGCGATTTTTTAAACGGAAATGTAAAGGCTTTTATTCGAGAAATAAGAGTTTTCTTCTCCATATTGAAAACAATTTTTATACAGAAATGAACAAGAGAAAAGTCAAAAATTTTATAAAAAATTTAAATAAAATTTTTGCTTAATTTTTCCCTTAAAATTCAAAAGAAGTATATGCATTTTTTTTAAAAAAACAAACAAAAAAATAAAAAAACTCAAAAATAAATTGGACAAATTAAAAATTTTGTATATTATCTGTTCGTCTTACCGACAAACCCTTTGGAGATGTAGCTCAGTCGGTAGAGCAGCGCCCTTTTAAGGCGAAGGTCCCGGGTTCGAGCCCCGGCATCTCCACCACATAATTTTGTTATTAAAAAACCACTGATATGATATTAGTGGTTTTTTAATGGTGATTTTTTCATCTAAAATTATTTTTATTTTTTCTTTTTTAAGCCTTTCTGTAAAGAGAAATTTAGAAAGAATTGTTATATTTACATTTATTTTAAAAAATTTCTAAAAATT
>JBHBSX010000075.1:0-9367 GCA_041779175.1 Candidatus Altimarinota bacterium
AAAAAATATATATTTGTTACAGATCCTTAAGTTCTAAAAAAAAGAGAGAGGCAGGAGTGATAATAAATACTTTATCAAAATAAAAATCACCGACATAATATCGATGATTTTTATATTAAAAAGTTACTTTTCTTCCTGATTGAAGTGCGTCTGATAGGTTTTGTGGCTTTACTTCCACATGACGAGAAATAGAAAGCAATATTCCAGCAGCTATACCCAATGATGCTACTGATGACCCTCCATAACTAATAAAAGGAAGTGTTACACCAGTGAGTGGTACTACATTAAGATTTACACCAATATTTACAAAAGCTTGCACTACAAACCAAGTCGTAATGCCAAATGCGAGATATTTTCCAAATAAATCCTTTACTGAACGAGCTATCATATAGCCACGATAAGCAATAAAAAGATATAATCCAATCACAGCTAATCATCCAATAAAGCCCAATTCCTCAACAATCACAGAAAAAATAAAGTCTCATTCCACCTCTGGAAGATATCAAAATTTTTGAATAGAATTACCAAATCCAAGCCCAAAGAATCCACCAGAACCGAGAGCAATAAATGCATTACGCAATTGATGATCCCTAGTTTCTGTACTGCGAGAAATTGCAATTTCTTTATTGTCACGAAAAAAGTTATCAACACGCGTAGTAATATAACCAAGACTAAAGGTACTGCCGCTACTTGTAGAAATAATTCATGCTTCTTTTCTTGCTTGATATGCATTTTGCTGCATTTTACCAATTCCATATATCGCCGATGCTCCAACTAATGCCAATGCGAACGCAATTCACAATATTTTAATATTCCCATTCCCCACAAAATACATAAATAGTATAATAGGAGACAAAATAAGAATAGAACCAAAATCTGGCTGAAACATAAGCAAGAAAACTGGTAGACTCGCAATAAAAACAAATGGCCCAATTCCCATTTTAAAATCATTCATCATAGATCGGCGATATTTTAAAAAATATGCCAGCATAATAATCAAACCAATTTTTGCATATTCCACAGGCTGAATCGAAGGAAGTCACGGAATATCAATCCATCATTTTGCTCCATTTTGCTCACTCTCAAGACCTGGTACAAACACTAAACATAAACCAATCAATGATGCTGCAAATATGTGTTTCGCATATTTTTCAAATAACTCATAAGGAATTTTTGAAAAAATAATCATAGCAGCAATGGCAACAATAACATTAATGACCGTCTTGATCATAAAATAGGAATTATTTGGTTCATCTAATAATCCCCTTGCTACCAATCAACTTGTAATACGATATGATGCATACACACTCACTGAACTAATCATTACAAGCCCAAAAAACAACATTGCAATAATAATAAGCGAAAGATATACATCAACTTCTTTTTTTTGCATAAAATAAAAATTATAATTTTCTTTTGTGGGAAATTCCAAGAATAAAAATAGCAAGTATAGCCGCTATAGCAAAAAATATAGTTGTTTCAAGCCCAGTTGCTGGCAAAACCTCTGGCTCCTTACTAGAAGACTCGCTAGACGTTTTTGTAAAAGAATTCATACTTTCTGCGGAAACAGCAGATTCTTTTACTTGAATAGTACTTGCTGTGCTGGTTGCAGAAATATTTACTTGTGGCTTAGCAACAGCAATATCTGATGCAAATTGTGATGGTGATATAAACTCTTTTATAGCATTCACACCAGCAGAAATAGTTTTTTCATCCAATGAAGTTGCAGTATTGACAGTGAGACGATAAGAAGTTGATGTCTCAAGATTATTTTCTAATACAATTTCAACAGAGGAAGTATCTTGTATAGGAATATATTGAGCAATTTTTAATGATTCTTTTGTTGTTTGATTTTCAATAGCTACACGCACAGAATCAGTTTTAATAGGCTGATTAAAAGTTAGCACTATTAAATTTTTAGTCTTTACACTTACTCATGAAATGGAAAGTTCTTGAGCAGCAAAATATTCTTTTTCTGTCTCAGGAGTTGCAAAAATAAGCGGTTCGGCTTCCGTTGAACCAAACATCTGAGCTGATACATTCTGTATAAAAAGAAGAAAACTCATCAAAAAGAAAATAAAAATTCGCATATATAATCCTTAAAAAAATATCTGCCACATTGTATTTTTTTCTGAGAAAATTTCAACCTATTCACAAAAAACCCCTTTACATTTAGATAAAAAATTTTTTAATATATTTTACACAATAAAAATCCCTTTTAAAAGGGATTTTTTAAAATTTTTTATACAAAAATTGCTTAATTTCATCAATTCACTCACCTGTTTGTGCTGAAATCACAAAATTTCATTTTGAGATAATTTCTTGTTTTTGCTCTTCAGTAAGCAAATCCGACTTATTATAAATAATAATTCTTTCTTGTGTGGCACCAATTTGATCAAGAGTTTCATTGACAATATCAATTTTTTCATTAAGCCAAGCATCACTCGAATCAACTACATGAAACAAAATATCCGCTTCAATAGAATCTTCTAATGTTGATTTGAACGCAGCAATCAATTCTGGTGGCAAATCTCGAATAAAACCAATAGTGTCATTAAGTAGAATTTCTTTTCCATGAATCGCATTATAATCAGTAAAATCTGTATTATTTTTGTCAAGTATTCCTAAGTATACTTTTCATACTGAAGTTCAAAGCGTTGCAAAAAGTTTATCTTCAGCAAGAACTCACTTTGCAGTCATGACATTAAAAAATGTCGACTTCCCTGCATTAGTATATCCAACAATTCCAATAGTTGGCAGATTCTTGCGCTTACGATTATCTCTATGAAGACTTCGAGTTCGTTCATAAGTTTTGAGTCTCTCAAGAATTTCCCTTTCTTTTTCTTTAAGATGGCGTTTCATGATCTCAGTATTTGTTTCTCATTGTCATTTTGCATTACGAGAACCACCACCCTGACGAGACAATTCCATTCCCATCCCAAAAATTCGCGGTCCCATATGCTTAATAGCCGCAAGTTCGATTTGCAGTTTTGATTCTGGTGAATTCGCATGAAGTGCAAAAATCTTGAGAATCAAATCCACTCTATCCCACGCCTGCATCTTAGATTCTGCCTTGCGAAGATGTTCGTTCACATTCCATACTTGTGCTGGTTTCATAATATTCCCGATAATCAGCAATTCTGCACCAAGTTCCGCGCCAATTCCAATCAATTCATCAAGTTTCCCACTTCCAACAAAAGTTCTGTAATCCGGCGTAAATCGCTTCTGAACGCGTTTTACAATAGTAACGCCGCCATAAGTTGAAACCAAAGATTCCAATTCCGCCATTCTATGATCCAATTCTTCTGTCGAAAGATTTGGCGGTGCGATATCAATAATAATTGTTTTGAGTTTTTGTTGCATAATTTTTTTAAAAAATATAAAATACTTTAAAATCGTTGTTTTTTTCTATTAGTATGAAAAGTATAATTTTTCATACTTACAAATTTTTAAAAATTTTTACAAAAAATATATAAAAATCTTCATAAATATTATATCCATTTCCCTATATTTTTAAAAAATAAACAGAAATATTATAACAAGAAAAAATAAAAATGCAAATTTTTTTGCATTTTTATTACTCACTATCGTGATAATTTTTTGGAATATCAATAATTTTTAAATCCTTTGTTAACGCTATCAATCCTGGTATAGAATGTGCGAAAAAATCGATATTATTATCTTGCATAATCCTTAGAGCTTGTATATGTCGAACTCATGATTTTTTCATATCCTCTTCTGAAAAATTTTTAAAATTTTTTTCAAGCTTCTCTAATCTACGAATATCTGAACGAATTTCTTTCCAGAACAAATAATGCAAACTCTTCGTTTTTGTCATAAAACCCGTCGCTCATTCAAGAATAAATCCTTCATGTTTCACGCTTTTTGCATTTTGTAAAAATTCCTGTAATTCTTGTTCATTATTAACAATGCATTCTAATTTTTTGCATTCTAATCAAGAATTTTTTGAAAAATTTTCAATGTATGAATAATCCAACTTTTCATACTCATAAGAATTTTTGACAATATCAAGCAGAATAGGCCTTTCATTTTCTTCGACAATATGCTCATCAGTTTTGTCACAAATCTCAAAAATAAAAGAATATCATTCTTTGAGAATTGGTAATAATTTTTCTTCATATTTTTGTAAATGCTTTTTGACTAATTCTGCAAAAATCGAAGAATTCGAAGATTTGGACAAATATAATACTTCATCATCTTTGAGTCCAACAATACCAAGAAAACCATTATATTTTTTAAAAATTTTTATAGGAAATCAGAGATTTTTGGCAAGATTATGGCTTTCTGTCTCTGAACGCTCACCGATATTAAAAAATTTGTCATAACTTCGCGCATAGATTTCATCATTTTTGCCGATAAACAAGCCACGAGCTCGAGTTGTGAGATAATTCCAAGATTGCTTATAAAAAGCCTCACGAGAAAAATTCACCGAAAAAATATCATTTCACAAATCTTTGACATTAATCAGTGGATTTTTTAAAAATTTTTGCAAAAAAGTGGTTTTATACTTGTTCTCCAGAGTAGATTCTATCTCTATCAATTGATATCGACCAGATTGCTCGAATTTAACAACGCGCAAATATCCACCGAATTCCACTTTTCATTCCAGATTAAAAACACGATTATTTACCTGAATAGAATCATCACCAGAATTGCGGTGACCATGCACCGAAATATATTGAATGCCCGTCTCATTTGCAGCCCAATCAGCAAAACGCGCATCAGTCTCACTATGCTCACGATATTCGCCAACTCATTTCATCAATTGCATATCCGAGATAAAATCCTGAACTCGCGTCACGCCACCATGACAAGCAAAAATCCGCTTCGGGCCAACCTGAAAATACGTTGCATAACACATTTTTGCAATAAGCTTATCAAGAATTTCAAAAGAAAAATCCGTAATTTGTGGTGTGGTATTATTGTCAAATTCTTCCGAACCAACAGGAAATTTGCCACGATTTTTGGTATACATTTCGAGATATGCATCATGATTTCATTTTATAAAAATCACTTTTTCATTATCAAGAAGTGGCTCAATAATGCGAAGAACTCAGAGATTATCGTATCAGCGATCAAGCAAATCACCACAAAAAACAAAATAATCTTCCTTATTATAATATTTTTGCAAAAAATTCTCAAGCTCACGCGGACAACCCTGAATATCACCGATATAAAACACATTCGACGAAATTATCTTAAAATCAAGATTATTATTGGACAAATCTGTAATTTTTTCGATTTTTCGTATGCCATCAGGAATCACAAACTGCGTTTGCAAATCAAAAAAAGAATACAAAACTTCAGTCGGAATCTGCTTGTAACCACGAGTTTTATTGCGTTCCAAAGCGGTTTTCAAATCAATATCAAAAGTTTTTATATTGATTTCATAATCATATTTTTCTGCCAATTCAAAATATTGCAAAAAATTGTCTGCTCGCAAATGCGTCGCATCACAAACAACAAATTGTCACATTTTCATTTTTCTTTCCAGAATTTCATAAAAATGTTTAAAAACAATTTTGTTATAATCTTGCGAAATATATTCCGCGACATCATTTCCGAGCTTAATTTCGCCATACAAAAGTCGCAAAGCATCAGTCGAAATAGTATATGGCTCAAGATTATTTTGAGCTATCCAAGTTGACTTGCCTGCTCATGGAATCCCCGAAAGCAATAGCAAAATTCGATTTCATTTATTGATTCCCTGTTCTTTTTGCACTTGTTTGATTTTGTATTTTTTCGCACGATTTTTTAAAATATTTTCAAAAAATTCTTCACGAAAAAATTTTTTTAATTCGGGAATAATATTATTTTTTGAGAGATTTTCTCAATTTTTTTGTAAAAATTTTTCATAAATTTGCAAAATCTTTTCCTCATCATGATTCGCTTCAGGAAAAGAAAGATTTTCTGTAATTTTTTCTCAATCAAAAAAGAGAATAAAATTATTTTCTTTTCATTTTTGTAGCATTGTATAAAATTATATATAAAAATCTATCTCTATCATCAATACATTGATTATATAAGAAAAAATAAAAATGCAAATTTCTTTGCATTTTTAAAAATTTTACATAAACAAATGTTCTATAAGAATTTTAATTCCGATACCAATCAGCACAATACCACCAATCAATTCTGCACGACTTCCAAAAATTTTTCCAATTTTTTTGCCAGCAATCACACCAATAAAACAAAAAATAAAAGTAATCACAGCAATAAGCGCGACAGCAAGAGCAATATTCACTTCGAGCAGTGAAAAACTTATTCCTATCGCCAATGCGTCAATACTCGTCGCAATTCCAAGAAATACAAGATTTTTGAAAGAAAAATAATTTTTTGTCGCACAATCTTCATCATCTTTTTCAAGAGATTCGGCAATCATTTTACCACCAAGAAAAGTCAAAATCCCAAAAATAATCCAATGATCATATGGACGCACGATATGTTCAATTTCTCTACCACCAAAATACCCAATCAAAGGCATGAGTCCTTGAAAAAATCCAAAAACCAAAGCCAATAAAAAGGCATTTTTGAAAGATTTTTTACTTTCACAAATTCCTGCCGAAATTGATACCACAAAAGCATCAAGCGACAGCATAATAGCAATGAGAGTAAGAGAAAAAACAGACATAATTAGCGATATTTATTGCGAATATTTTCGATTTGTGCGTGCAAAACTTCAATTTGCGAATGCGCACCAAGAATTTTTTTGGTATCAGAAATTGCCTTTCGCAAATCCTCATCAAGAATATATCCGCCAACTTTTTGAATTTGCTTTTGCGCTACGGATTCTTCGGCAATTTTATAAATTTTTTTGAATAATTTTTCCGAAATTTCTCGCTTTGTATCTTTAATTTTTTCATAAAAATTTTTGGTAATAAACCAATCTTCTTTTACAAATACAAAAGTTTCATTTGCAGTTTGAAATTCTACATATGTTGTTCGCAATTCTTGCGAGATTTTCCACTCGCCGTCCGCTTCCTCAAGCGCACGAATATACTTATCGTCAGTTGTTTCTTTAAACCAATTAAACATAAAAATTTTTTAAAAAAATTATTTCACACCTGTAACTTCAATCACTTTTTTCATAATTTCATCAAGTCGAGCATTCATCTTGGCAGCACCTTCAGCAAGTTTTTGCTCGACAATTTCAGGATTTTGCAAAAGCTTTTCACGAGCTTCGCGATACGGACGAAGATAATCCATAAGCACTTCAAAAAGCGCTGTTTTGGCATGACCATAACCAAAACCAATATTTTCACTCTCATACTTGCGACGCATTTCGGCGATCTGCTCGTCATTTGCAAACACTTTGTAGAGATTAAAAATATTACACTCATCAGGATTTTTCTTCTTTTCATCAATTCATTCTGAACCTGAAACTATGGACATAATGCGTTTTTTGAGAATCTTTTCATCATCAAAAACACCAATAAAATTATCATAACTCTTGGACATCTTTCGACCATCAATGCCTGGAAGTATTGCCAATTCTTCCGCAATAATCGCTTCAGGTTCCACAAAAATATCACCATAAATTTTGTTAAAATTGCGTGCCATATCACGAGTCATTTCAAGGTGCTGAATCTGATCTTTCCCCACTGGAACACCATCAATTCCATAACCAAGAATATCCGCCGCCATAAGAATCGGATAGTTAAAAACACCCATATTTAAGCCATCATAATATTTCTTTTTCAATTCTTCTAATTCCTTATTTTGAATCTCAATTTTATTCTCAAATCATAACATTGTCTCAATATATTCAGAAAGCCTTGTGGTCTCATTCATTAAATCAGCATCATTTATTTTTTGGGAAATCTTCTTAAGCTCATTAACTAATGGCTGCTGTCAAAGTGCGTAACTTATATTTGACTGTATTTTTTGAACCCCAAAATTCACTTCATCAATTTTTTGCTGAACATCCTTAAAACTATGTGCCCTCAACATCAGAGAATACGGCGTGACATTACATAGAATCCACATCAATTTGGTAATATTAACAATGTCCGACTGACGAAAAATCGTTACTGGCGAATCAATTCCAAAAATTGCAAAATATTCTACCGCAAGCTCAAAAGACTGATCAAACATTTTCTGACCATCTTTCACACTGGTGAGTGCATGCAAATCTGCAATAAAAATCGCTGCATCCTGCCCTTCAGAAACTTTCTTGAAAGGCAAAACCGCACCCATGAGATTCCCAAGATGCATACTCGCACCCGTTGGCTTCACACCTGTAATTATTTTTTTCATATTTTTAATAATATAAATTCAGTATAAATATTTTTGCAAAAAAGCAAATTAAAAAATCCTAAAAAAGGATTTTTTAAGACATCAGATATTTATGAAAAATTTTTGAAAAAATTTTTCCAAATTCTTGGATTTTTTCTTCGTCAAAAATAATTTCATTACTATCTACTTTTCAGGAAGTTTCTTTAGTAGCAAGAGCATTCTTGGTAATTTCCACAAAAGACGATGGATATTTTTTAACCAAATCTGTACACGGAAACGTATCCACAAATCTGTATGCCGTATTTTCCTCCAATGCAATACCTTCTTCTTTAAAAGTATTTTTTATAATAACATCAAAATTTTTATCTGTTAGATATTCCCTATCTGTATTTTCTGTTAAAATCGTACACTCTCTCTTAGTTCCAGAATACATTTCTGTAAAAATTTTTGCAATATTTCATTCAGCAAGAGCAGAATCAAAATTTGCTTTATAAATAGGATTGAAGCCATTCATGGAATGTAAATGTAAAACAGAATGTGCCCGAGAAAAAATAGTATTAATTTCAATTTCTGCCTGACGATATAATAAAAGCCATTTTTCCTGAACAAAAGTTTTTGGAATAGCAATATCTGGAGAACGATTTAAATCGCAAAAACCACGAGGAATATCTACCCACAAAATTGCAAGAGAAAAATTATTGTGAAAATTTTTAGAAAAAAAATCTTGACACATAGCCCGAGCAACCTCAAGCATGCCCGTATCAGCCTCATGATATAGGTATTTATAAAGAATCTCGTCAGAAATATTAGACAAATTCACCAAACTGGTTTCACGAATGAAAGGTAAATACGTTTTATTGATAGATGCATGAGGAATATAAATCAAGATATCAATATTCTCTTTTTCCTGGTTTCAGAATCTTTCTAAATAGGTAACTTGCATAAAAAATAATTATGATAAATTAAGTTCTTTATTTGTTTTTTCTTGAATTTCACGAACAAGAGGAAAAATCTGTTCACTCATTTCAACGATTCCAACACCAGAAACTTTCTCTTTATTGTGATGAAAATGAAAATTATTCAAAAATTTTTCGGAACTTTCTGCATTTAA
>JBHBSX010000076.1:0-2536 GCA_041779175.1 Candidatus Altimarinota bacterium
GGAATTTGAGAAGATTTTTTAAATAATCTCTCTTCTCAAAAAAATCCCAGAACAAAAATCAGCCTACTAGTATCTCCTCTTACCATAGAATATTTTTCCAAAAATAATTTTTGAAAAAGTATAAAAATTTTTAAAATGTATTCATACTTCTGGGAATTTAAGAAAACTAAAGACAAATATTTTGACTAAATACCACCATAACTCTAAATATAATAAAAATTTTTATCACAAAAAAACCACTAAAAGTATATCTTTAGTGGTTTAAGATTGAGAACTCACAAGCACCTTAACAGGGCTTGTTTTGTTTTTGGCGGATTGATGAGATGTGACTAACCAAATTATTGTAAAAATTATGATAGTCATCCGCCGTTGCAGAGCCATTGCACAGTTTATGATAATCGCTTGAAAAGCGATTCGCAGCATTCTTGCTCAGGTTTACTAAAAATGCTAAATGCAGACTGATGTGACTCTTAACTTGACCGATTGACAATGATTCAATATTCATTTTTAACTCCTTATATACTGAATCGGATGTTTATACCGTTATCTATAGATTTTCACTAAGACAACAACCTAAATGGTTACAGGTATTATAATAAAGTTTGTTATTTTGTCAAGTTTTTTTAAAAAAATTTAAAATTATTTCATAGAAATTTTATTCACTTCAGTGATTTGTGGAATCTCAAATCTCAAACGATTCTCAAGTCTTTCAAAAATATAATAATCATCAGTTTCTGTCTCAAGGATAAAAGCATCTTTTACAAGATCTCATTCAAGTGTTTCCACAGAAAAATTTTTGATATTGAGATTAAAATTATAAAACTGCTCGGAAAGCTTCATAAGAATTCATTTTTTATCATGAAAAATAACTTCAATATGAAGTGTGATCTTTTTATCACGAATCTGATTGGACCACTCTGCTGGAATACGACGATCAAGATCAATTTTTTCCAGATTTTCACAATTAAACTTATGAATAGTAACAATTCCCTGACCAATAGCACCGACAATATGCTTATCAGCTGAAGTTGGATGACAACATTGGGCAATTTTGTATGGAATATTTCTTTCTTTTCCGATAATAATTTCAATATCTCAATTTGTGATATTTCCTGGTTTTTTCTCAATTTTTTCTTTTTTCTCAACAATATCTTCTTGTTTTTCGCCGAGTTGTTCACGAATAATAGAATCAGAAATATTTTTCAAAAGATTTCCTGGCTTGAGTGAAAGATTTCCAATTTGCACAAGATAATCTTCTTTTTTCTTGGTATCAAGAATATTTCCATCAACATTTCTGAGAATAGAAAGTTCTTTGTCTAAGCCTTTGTTATAGTATTTTTCAAGATATGCATTGAGAATATCTCGTCACTTATTGATAAAAAATTCTCTTTCTTCACGATTGATAAACTGTCGAATATATTCACGCGCCTTGCTTGTCGCCACGAACGACAACCAAATCGGCTTTGGCTTATTATTCTTGTCACGAACAATAGACACACTTTCTCCATTATGCAATTCATAATCTAGTGGAACAACTTTTCCATTGACTTTTGCTATAGAAAGCGTATTTCCGATATCAGAATGAATGTGATATGCAAAATCCACAGGCGTTGCACCACGAGGAAGTGTAATAATATCTCCTTTTGGCGTAAATACAAATATCTGATCAGAAAAAACATTGACAGACATATCTGACATAAATTCTCATCCTTCTTTGTTTTCTCCGAGAATTCACTTGATAGTTTCCACCCAATAACTATCTTTGGAAATACCTGATTTTCCTGTTTCTGAATAGGTAAAATGCGCTGCCACACCATGCTCTGCTTGTTCATGCATAGCCTGTGTACGAATCTGAATCTCTGTTGGTTGTGAACGCAATTCAGGAAAAAGTCCCACAACAGTAGTATGAAGTGATTGATAGCCATTTTCTTTTGGAAGTGCAATATAATCCTTGAATCGCTTTGGCATAGGAATAAAGGCATTATGCAAAATCCCCAAAGCCTCATAACAATGTCGAACATTATCTGTAATAATACGCACTGCAAACAAATCATACAAATCATGCACATCACCGTATTCTATAGATTTTCGAGAAATTTTTTTAAAAATACTATATGGCGATTTTACGCGATGGCTGATATCAATAACTGGCAAGGAATTGCCAAGAATCTCACGAATAGCATTACGAGTTTCAGAAAGAAAAATTTTCTGTTCCGTCTCAAGCTTGGCAAGTTCATTGGTAATATATTCATATTCATTGGGATGAAGTACACGAAAACATTCGTTTTCAAGCGCTTCCTTAAAATAAAATACACCGAGTCTGTCTGCAATAGGTGCATAGATATTGAGTGTTTCTAGTGCAATTCTTTCACGCTTTTCTGGTTTCGGATGAAAATGCAAAGTCTGCATATTGTGAAGTCTATCAGCAAACTTGACAAGAATCACGCGCAAGTCTTCCACCATAGCAAGAAGCATTTTGCGAAGACTTTCAATACTTCGTTCTTCTCATTGATAACGCACGGCCGAAAGTTTGGAA
>JBHBSX010000077.1:0-10036 GCA_041779175.1 Candidatus Altimarinota bacterium
AAATTTTCTTTTATGAATATTCTTCGATACGCTTTTAAAAATATTTTCCGAAACTTTTTTCTTTCGGTTTCTTCAGTGCTAACTATTGCGCTTTTGGTCTTTTTTGTAAACATTTTATTATTAGTAGTTCATGCTTCTGATGAATTTATTGCCACAGTGAATGATAAAATTGCTATGACAATTACTTTTCAAAAAGGCTATAATAATACACAAATTCGTTCACAAGATTTTCTTTCCGGGGCTGTAAATCAATTTCCTGGGATTTCTGTGAAATATATTTCAAAAGAAGAGGCTTGGAAAATATTTTCTGATAGACATGCTGATCTAGCTTCCATTGTAGAAGATGCCAATGAAAATCCTTTTCCAGATGTAGTACAATTTTCACAGATTCCACTTCCACAATACGAGCGTTTTAATGATTTTATTGCAGAATATGCTGATATTATTGTGTATAATAAGCAAGATATGACACAGAAGTTATTGGATTTTCAGAATCAATATCAAAATGTAAAGAAAACAGTAGATTTGTTGCGATTATTAACACAAGGCGTGTATGTTTTGATTGGCTTGTTTCTTGTGACTGTGTTTATTATGTCACATATGACAATTCGTAATTTTGTTTTCTTTTTACAAGATGAAGTGAGAATTATTGAGTTGGTAGGAGGAAAGCCGAGTTTTATCTATGGTCCACTTATGGTGCAGGGGATTATTTATGCGGTTCTAGGAGTATGTTTTGCATTTTGTGCATTTGCTATTTTCAAAACTTCTGGTGGTCTAACAATTCTTCCGTCTGATTTAATAGGAATGTTTGAACGTTTTTATCAAAATCTTTCAGCTAATTTTTTGATTATAGAATTGATGTTGGCACTTGCTGTGGGTATTGTATCAGCGTGGCTTGCTTCATTCAAATATATACACTCCACAATTCGCGAATAAAAAAGAGGGTAAATCCTTCTTTTTTATTTTTGAAAAATTTTATTATTTCTATTTTATAAATTGAGTATACAATGTGTTATGAGAATTTATGAATAGAAATCTTTATATTGACTTTTACTTAATATATTTTCGCATAAAAATTGTTTTCAATATTATAAATTTTTTAAATATTTTTATAAAAATATTTCTTTCATGTCATTATTTTTCTAAAATTTTTATAGAAAATTCTAATAAAAACATCCTTAATTTTACATTTTTTAAAAATTTTTTTAAAAAAATTTCCTTTTAAAATAGGTAATTATTGAATATTTTTTGATTTTTTTATATTTTTTTCAAAAAAAGATTTGCATTTTTTAAAAAAATATATATACTCCGTCTCGCAATTGAGAAACAACAACTCAATTTGGTGCTATAGCTCAGTTGGTTAGAGCGCTGCCCTGTCACGGCAGAGGTCGCGAGTTCGAGTCTCGTTAGCACCGCCACATATTTTTGCCCATTGTGGGGCCTTAGCTCAGTTGGCTAGAGCGCCTGTTTTGCACGCAGGAGGTCAGGAGTTCGACTCTCCTAGGCTCCACCATTTTTGTTAGAAAAGTTAATTGAACCGGATTGAGCTAAAATTCAGGTTCATTTATAATTTCTATTTATTTTTATATCTTTAATTCTTTTCGTATGTGACTTCGAAATAAGCGTCCACGCAGTCTAGTGTACTCTGTAAAAAGAAAGGGTGTATATTCAGGACGAAAAATTAAGAATGCCATCAAGCACTACAAAAACCTTGAAAAGCGTATCGCTTTCGAAGGAGAGACACTATGGCTAAAAAATGCAAAAGAGATAGTACTTGCAAAGTTTAAGAAATATTCTATTAACGTTAACAAGATCTAATTTTTATCTTTTGTAATTTATTCTTTATTATGCCTAGACTTACTACTTACGCACACAAGAAATTAAAGAAAGCAGTTACTCGTATTACTAAAAAAATGCGAAAAACTAAGAAATAAAATTGCTTTTATTAAAATTTCTATTATAATCAAATTGCTTTTATCTTTTTAATTTAAACTTTTCATATGGCTACATTTGATCGTTCAAAAGCACACATGAATATCGGTACTATCGGACATGTGGATCACGGTAAAACTACTTCTACTGCTGCCTTTACAATCGTTCTTGCTAACAAGTTCGGTGGTGAAGCTAAGGATTTTGCAGAAATTGATTCAGCTCCAGAAGAAAGAGCTCGTGGTATTACTATTAACACTGCTCACGTAGAATACCAAACTGACTCTCGTCACTATGCTCACGTTGACTGTCCAGGACATGCTGACTATGTTAAGAACATGATTACTGGTGCGGCACAGATGGATGCTGCTATTCTTGTAGTAGCTGCTACTGATGGTCCTATGGCACAAACTCGTGAACATATTCTTCTTGCTCGTCAAGTAGGTGTTCCTTACATCGTTGTATGGATGAACAAGTGTGATATGGTTGATGATGCAGAAATGCTAGACCTTGTAGAAATGGAAATCCGTGATCTCCTTTCTTCATACGAATTCCCTGGTGATGATACTCCAGTTATCCGTGGTTCTGGTCTTGTTGCTCTTGAAAATCCAACTGACTATGATAAAGAATACGGTGCTAAGGCAGTTCTTGAGCTCTTTGCTGCTATTGAACAATATGTTCCAGTTCCAGAACGTGATCTTGATAAGCCATTCCTTATGCCAGTAGAAGATGTATTCTCTATTAAGGGTCGTGGTACTGTAGTAACTGGTAAGATTGAACAAGGTGTTATCAAGGTTGGTGATGCTATTGAAATTGTTGGTATTCGTGATACTCAAAACACTACTGTTACAGGTGTTGAAATGTTCCACAAATCTCTTGATCAAGGTCAAGCTGGTGATAATGCAGGTCTTCTTCTTCGTGGTATTGAACGTACTGATGTTGAACGTGGACAAGTTCTTTGTAAGCCAGGTTCTATCAAGCCTCATACTAAGTTTGAAGCTGAAGTATACGTACTTACTAAGGATGAAGGTGGACGTCATACTCCATTCTTCCAAGGTTACAAACCACAATTCTACTTCCGTACTACTGATGTAACTGGTTCTATTGAACTTCCAGCTGGTGTAGAAATGGTTATGCCTGGTGATAATATTCAAATGACAATTACTCTTGGTGCTCCAATCGCTATGGATCAAGGTCTTCGCTTTGCTATCCGTGAAGGTGGTCGTACAGTTGGTTCTGGAGTTGTTGCTCGTGTTATTGAGTAATATTCGTTGAAAATATTTTACAATAAGTATTTTCTCTCATCTGTCTCATTTTTGGGGCAGATGGAGAAGGTCCTTATGGAACAAGTCATTGCAAATAGGGGAACCTATTTGGTCAGACCTTACATCTTATTATTTTTTATTTTATGGCAACTAAAAAAGCTTCTTCTGCGGGGAAAATCCGTATTATTATTCAAGCATTTGAACATCGTTTGGTTGATGATGCTGTGGCAAAA
Organism: Candidatus Altimarinota bacterium; assembly: GCA_041779175.1. Taxonomy (GTDB): domain Bacteria; phylum Patescibacteriota; class Gracilibacteria; order BD1-5; family UBA2023; genus GN02-873. The sequence goes on from JBHBSX010000077.1 coordinate 3,428, forward strand.
ATTGTAGCTACAATTAAAGATAGTGGTGCTACTATTGCTGGTCCAGTACCACTTCCTACAAAAATTGAAAAAATTACTGTAAACCGTTCAACTTTTGTTAATAAAAATGCTCGTGAACAGTTTGAAATTCGTCGTCATAAACGTCTTGTTGATGTCATTGATTCAAATCCTCAAACTCTTGAAATGCTTCAATCAATCAATATTCCTTCTGGTGTAGGTGTTGAAGTTAAAGTTATGTAATTTTTGAAAAATTTTTCAAAAAATTCTCTAAATTATAATCTCTATAAAATATGTCTCGCGTTTGTCAACTTACTGGTAAAAAAACATCAGTGGGAAACAATGTTTCACACTCAGTACGCCGTACTAAGCGTCGTTTTTATCCAAATCTTTTTTGGAAAAATATTAAAGATCCTGAAACAGGCCTTACTCTTCGTCTTCGTCTTTCAGCAAAAGCTATTAAGACTCTTAAGAAAAAGGGAATTCTTTAATATACTATATCTTCCATTATAGTAAAATCCGAAAGGATTTTGCCCGGGTGGTGGAATGGTAGACACGGGGGACTTAAAATCCCCTCCTCATTAGAGGGTACGGGTTCGATCCCCGTCCTGGGCACCACAAAATTAAAATTAAAAATTGAGAATCAATATACGAATATCGTCATCGTATCCTCAGTGAATTCAAAATTTATAATTTATACTTATAATTTATAATTTTTTCTTATGCTTAAGATTCGTCTTTCTCGTGTTGGTCGCAAGCACGTGGCAAAATATCGTGTAGTTCTTACTGAACATCGTCAAGCTGCAAAGCATGGTTTTATTAAGGTTCTTGGTTCTTATGATCCACATACAAAAACTCTTGATATGGATATGGCTACTGCTGAGCAATACATCAAAAACGGGGCTCAATATTCTGAGACTCTTGCAAAAATTATTGCACGATCAAAATAATCCTCGTTTTCAGGGGATTTTTCCTTATTAATTCAATAAAAATATATTTATGGAATGATCAGTTTTTGCAACATATTCTTTTCAAGATGTAGTAAAATATGGAATTGCTTTATTATTCTTTTTTTCTACTGTATTAGCACTAGGTTATGCTGTTTGGGGAGGATTTCTTATGGTTCTTTCTACAGGTAATGAAGAAAAAGTAAAAGTCGCAGTAAATCATATTCGTTATGCAGTATTGGGTATAATTATATTAATGGTTATTCTTTTTGTTGCTCCGATATTTCTTGGTTTGTTTGGATTACAAGAGTATTCAACATATTTTTCTCCACCTCTTATTCTTTCTACTATTCAGGAGGTTGCAGCAAATATTCTTGGAACTTCGTCAGATGCTATGACAAATTCTTCAACAACAATCAATGTAAATAGTGATGCGTTTAGCAGTTTAGATTAAATTACAATAAATACTATGGAATTTTCTTTTGTACCAGTTGCTTTTGCAGCAGCTACACCCATTCTTGATCCCAATGCAGCATATACTACAAGTGATATGCTTAGAATAGCAATCTCTTTGATTGTTCTTGTGGCCATGGTTTGTGCTGGTTTTTTTATTATCTATGGGGGACTTATGTTGGTTCTTTCTGGTGGTGATGATAAAAAAGTTTCCACAGCACTTGGAAGTATTCGCTATGCAGTGATAGGTTTAGTAGTTATAGTTCTTGCTATTTTCTTGACTCCTCATATCTCAAGTATGCTTGGAATTGGTTCTTATGATTATTTATCACCAAAAAGTATTACAGAGACTGTTCAGGCGTTATCTGAGAGAATTTTTGGTGAAACAACAGGAGTGTTTCAATCATCATCAACTTCTTCATCTACGGTTATTGATTTTACTGATATTTAAAAGTAAAACCAACTTGCAAAGTCCTTCTTTTTTTATATAATAAGGGGGACTTTTTATTTATATTTTATGTCTGAATTTGAAAACAATAATCAAACACCAGAACTTCCTCATGATAACCTTCCATGAGTGGGATATCATGGAGATGAGGCGAGAAATATTGTAGATGAAATGGAAACATCATACTTGGATTATGCTATGAGTGTGATTGTTCAGCGTGCGCTTCCTGATGTCCGTGATGGCATGAAACCAGTTCATCGTCGTATTATGTATTCTATGCATGATACAGGTTTACGCGCTTCTGGTAAGCATCGTAAATCAGCCAAGGTGGTAGGTGATGTACTTGCAAACTATCATCCACATGGTGATAACTCTGTGTATGATGCTATGGTTCGTATGGCTCAAGACTTTTCTTTGCGTTATCCACTTATTGATGGGCAAGGAAATTTTGGTTCTATGGATGGTGATGGTGCGGCCGCTATGCGTTATACGGAAGCAAAAATGGCTCGTCTTGGAGAATTTCTTTTATCAGATATTGATAAAAATACAGTTGATTGGCGTGCAAACTATGATGCTTCTCGTGAGGAGCCAGTAGTTCTTCCAGCAAGAATTCCAAATCTTCTTTTGAATGGTGCTATGGGTATTGCTGTTGGTATGGCGACAAATATTCCACCACATAATCTCGGAGAACTCATTGATGCTATTAACTTTTTGGTGAATCATCCTGATCAGGATTCTGTGACTATTGAGCAATTGCTTGATTTTATAAAATGACCAGATTTTCCAACTGGCGGAATTATTTATAATAAAAAGGATATTCTTGCAGCATATACTCGAGGTCGTGGTTCTGTTGTTGTTCGTGGTAAGGCTCATATTGAAGAATCAAAAAATGGTCGTAGCATGATTATTATTGATGAGATTCCATATCAGCTCAATAAAAAAGATTTTGTAGAAAAAATTGCTGCATTAGTGAATGATAAGGTAATTGTTGGTGTAGCTGATCTTCGTGATGAATCAAATAAAGAAGGCGTTCGTGTTGTTGTGGAATTAAAACGCGATGCATTTCCAAAAAAGATTTTGAATCAACTGTATAAACTTACCCCACTTCAGACAACTTTTGCATTCAATATGATTGCGTTGACGGATCGTGGTTTACAGCCAAAACTTTTTAATCTCAAAGAAATGCTTATTGCATTTATTGAGCATAGAAAAGAAGTAACTGTTCGTCGCGTACAGTTTGAATTGGATCAGGCAGAAGCTCGAAAACATATTCTTGAAGGTTTAGCAAAGGCAATTAGTATTATTGATGAAGTTATTGCAACTATTCGTGCTTCCAAAAATCGTGAAGAAGGTATTCCGGCTTTGATGAATAATTTTGATTTTTCTGATCGTCAGGCAACTGCGATTTGGGAGATGCAACTTGGTCGTCTCTCTGGTCTTGAAATTGAAAAAATTCTCAATGAACTTGAAGAAAAAATTGCTTTAATTGCTGATTTAAAAGATATACTCGCTACTCCAGCTCGTGTAAATACTATTGTGGTTGATGAACTTTTAGAAATTCGTGAAAAGTATGCAGATGATCGTCGTACGGAAGTACATAATGGTGCTATTGGTGAATTCAACCCTACTGACACTATTCCAAATGAAGATGTAGTGGTGACGCTTTCTAAAAATGGTTATATCAAGCGAGTAAAGGCTTCGTCATTCCGTACACAAAGACGTGGTGGAAAGGGTATTGCTATGGCAGTGAAAGATGAAGATGAAATGCATACAATTCTTTCAACCAAGAATCATAACAAACTTCTCTTCTTTACAAACACGGGTCGTGTATTTGAATTTCCAACATATGAAATTCCAGAAATGCAAAGAACTGCAAAATGACAACCAGTAGTGCAATTTTTGGCATTAGCAAAAGATGAGTCTATTGCTTCAGTGCTTGATCTTACAAATATTGAAGGTGATAACTTGGTGCTTATTTCTCGTGCAGCTGTAGTAAAAAGAATTACTCTTTCTGATATTGCAAATATTCGCAGTAATGGCCTTATTGTTATGAAACCAAAAGAAGATGATTCGCTTGGCTGGGTTCGTGTAACTGATGGTTCAAGTAATATTCTTCTTGTCTCTGAAGGTGGTAAAGCAATTCAATTTCCTGAAGAAGAAGTTCGCGTTATGGGTCGTGCCGCAGCTGGTGTTCGTGGTATGAAGGTTGCAGATTCTGATGCACTTATTGAAGGTTGTGTAGTAGGTAAGGATGATAGATATATTTTTACAATTTCTGAAAATGGAATGTGAAAAATCTCTCTACTTGAAGAATATCGTGAACAGGGACGTGGCGGATCTGGTATTAAAGTTGGTGCCACAACTGCAAAAACAGGAAAAATTATTGCAGCATATACACTTTCTGATGAGGAGAAAGAAACAAAATCGGTAATCCTTATTTCTCGTACTGGTCAAACTGTTCGTCTTCCGCTTGCAGATATTCGTATCACGGGTCGTAATACTCAATGAGTAATTCTTGCAAAACTCAAAGACGAGGATGATGCATTTATTGGAACAACACTTGCGGAAAAAGATGATTCTGATGATTCACAAGAAGATTCTACTTCCGTAGAACCAACAGTTTCTGTAGAATAATTTTTATGAAAAAATTTTATTTGTTATTATTGCTTATTTTTGCAATAAATCCAGCATTCGTACAAGCGCAAAATTTTGCAACAGTAAATTTTTTTGAAGAAAAACTTCAAAAAGAATTTTTACAAAAAATTGCAATACAGCAAAATATCAAAACAAGTACAATAAAAGAAGAAAAGATTGTTAATACTAGTGCTTTTAGTGGAGTTATTCTAGAAGAAAAAAACGAAGAAGAGAAGAAAAGTGATTATACTATATTACAAAGTGATACAGAAGAAAAACTTGAAAAAATTTTAACAGACATTAACTCTCGACGAATTGATAATAATTTGCAAAAATTTTCGAATAATATAGTATTGCAAAAAATTGCATTAAAAAAAGCAGAGCACATGGCGGAGAATCAGTATGTAGGACATTGGTCACCAGATGGAAAAAATCTTTTTTCCATAATGTCTGATTTTGAAAAAACTTTTTTTGTAGTATTGGGAGAAAATGTGGCAAGTGGATATAATACAACTATAGATTCTCTCTATCAGAGTTTATTATCTTCGCCATTGCACTACAATGCTATGCTTTCTGCTCGTTGGAAACAATATGGTTCGGCTATAGTGAAAAAAGACTGAAACCTCTATTTTGTGCAAGTTTTCTCAGATTAGCCTTGACTTTTTATAAAAAATTTATAAAATTTTAAAAATTTTCAAAAGCGTTTGAGCGGCCAACACCCGCAAGCTGGTGGAAGAAAGGGGATTTTCCTGATTAGAACCACTCGAGTATAATCTCGTTAAAAATAAAATTAAGTATCGCTCTCGGTGGCACCTTTCAAATTATTTTGAACCGAAGCACATATTGCAATTTTTTGTAATATGTGCTTTTTGTTTTTATACAAATATTTGCAAATATATAAATTTTTATTATTGCAAAAAATAGTAATAATTTTTAATACTATGATTACTTTAGAAAAACCAAATATTTCACACAAAATTGCTTATGAAAAAATGAGGCAAGAATGGGAGCAATATGAAAATATTTTTGATACAAGTCCGTGAACTTTGTTTGCCTGAAATAATTTTGAAGAATTTCTTGAAGTTGTACAGAGTTTCGAAAATAATCCGCCAGCAGGTCGAGTGAATGCAAGTTTATTTTTTGTAATGAAAAATGAGAAAATAATTGGTGCGGTAGATATTCGTCATGAAATCGAATCAAATGAATATTTAAAAAATTTTGGTGGACATATTGGTTATGGAATTATTCCAATAGAGCGAGGGAAGTGATATGCAACTGAAGCGCTTCGTCTCGCTTTACATGAAGCAAAAAATCTTATTACAGATAATGACCAAGTATTGCTGGTTTGTCTTGATAATAATATTGCTTCTGCAAAAGTTATTGAAAAGAATTGAGGAATTCTTGAAGGTAAAGTTATTGACATGAATGGAAAATTTCGACGAAGGTATTGGATAGAATTATAATTTTTAAAAAAATTTTTATGAATGCACAACAAATAAAACAAAAATCAATTGAACAACTTCAGGAAGAAGGAATTCGATATATTGAACACTTACCAGCACTTTTTGATGTCGAAGAAGTGCAGATGCGAACGACAGAAGAAATTGCAAAACGATTTATTGCTGCAATTCTTGTGACGACAATGTGTTTTGAAATTCAGAATGGAACAAAAGATGAGAATATGGAATGGTTGGAAAATATGTTTAAAAAATTTTCTATACAAACAGATGATCTCACAGAAAAAGAGAAAAATATTTTATATGGTGAACCGACGGGACAGGATCTTGTTAATGGAACTTGGAAATATGAAGCAGAATGGATTTTGTTTTGGGCTTTGGGATTTTCTGATGAAATTGGTTTTCCTGATTCTATTGCACCAACGAATTCTATGATTCAATTTTTGGCATCATGCAAAAATCTGCAAGAAGTTATTTGAAAAGCAAAAATTCGCAATAAGGAAGAAATTCTGCAAATGGCAGATTTGTTCTATAGATATCATTGGGTAGTGACGGATTATCGAGTAAATGGCCAAGAAATTGGTAGAGATATGGATACTGGTGTTGTGATGGAAAGGCGAGCAGGGTTGTGGTGGTTAATTTTTTCTCATGATAAAGAAATTTCTGATTGGGA
>JBHBSX010000078.1:0-10227 GCA_041779175.1 Candidatus Altimarinota bacterium
AAGCATGTTTTTATAAAACATTATTGCAAAGCTGATTATAACTTTGGAGAAATGCTATTCATTATATAAAGTAATGCATAATATATATTTTGTTAGGAGTAAAATTTTTCAAAAAATTTTTAAATTTTGAAAAACAGTATTTTTTCTTATAATAAAAAAATTCTAAAAAAAATTATGTGAGTTTTTAAATTACATTCCAAATACAAGCCAATGGGAGATCAGCCAGAGGCCATAAAAACACTAGTACAAGGCCTCAATAATGATGCTCGTTTTCAGACACTACTGTGAGTAACAGGTTCTGGAAAGACTTTTACTATGGCAAATATTATTGCAGAAATGGACAAACCTGCTTTGATTATTGCACACAATAAGACTTTGGCAGCACAATTGGCTCAAGAATTCAAGGAATTTTTTCCAGAAAATGCTGTGCATTATTTTGTGAGTTATTATGATTATTATCAGCCAGAGGCTTATGTGGTCAAGACAGGGGCGTATATTGAAAAGGAAGCGACTATCAATGAAGAGATTGACAGGCTTCGTCATGCAGCCACAGAATCACTTCTCACTCGTCGAGATGTGATTATCGTGGCGTCAGTTTCTTGTATTTACGGGATTGGAGAAGTAGATCAGTATCGTGATCAGGCACTTCGTGTGGAGGTTGGAAAGGAATATGTGCAGGAGAATTTGCTTCGTGAATTGATTTCTATGCAATTCGTGCGAGCAACTTCTGGTGGAGACTGGAAAGGATGAATGTTTCAGGTAAAATGAGATATTATAGAAATTTGGCCAAGTTCCAGTGAAGAGATTTTGCGTTTGGAATTTTTTGGAGATGAATTGGAAAATATTACACTTATTGAACATCTTACGAATCATCGTATTGAAAATCGCACGGAAGCTTTGATTTTTCCAGCAAAACACTTTGTAACGGAAAAGGGAATTATTGAATCTGTATTACCAAAAATCAAAGAAGAAATGGAGAATCAAGTAGAATTTTTTCAAAAAAATGGAAAACTTGTAGAAGCGGAAAGAATTAAAATGCGCACAGAATATGATATGGAAATGCTTTCTGAAGTAGGTTATGTAAATGGTATAGAAAATTATTCTATGTATCTCGGAAATAGGGAACCGTGAGAAGCTCCGAGTACGCTTTTGGAATTTTTTCGGCATTTGCATGAGAATGATTCGTATGAAAAAAAATCACAAATTGCTGAAAAATTTCCAGATTTTCTCACATTTATTGATGAATCGCATATTACTATTCCACAAATTGGATGAATGTATGCAGGAGACAGAGCCAGAAAAGAAAATCTTGTTAATTATGGATTTCGATTGCCATCAGCCATGGAGAATCGTCCTTTGCAATTTGATGAATTTGAGTCCAAAATTGGGCAAACAATTTTTGTATCAGCAACGCCGAGTAAATATGAAATTGAACATCAGGAAGTGGTTGCTGAGCAGATTATTCGTCCAACTGGTTTGCTTGATCCCGAGATTTCTATAGAACCAATGGAGTATATGGTGGATTCTTTGATGAAACATATTAAAGAAGCTATTTCTCGCAATGAGCGTGCACTTATTACTACTATTACCAAAAAATCATCAGAAGATTTGGCATTGTATCTTGCAGAAAATGGTGTCAAAGTTCGCTATTTGCATTCAGAAATTGAAACCATTGAACGCCTTGAAATTCTTCGTGATTATCGTCTTGGGGAGATAGATGTGATTGTATGAGTAAATCTTCTTCGTGAGGGATTGGATTTGCCAGAGACGAGTTTTATTGGTATTCTTGATGCGGAAAAAATCGGATTTTTGCGTTCTAAGACTTCGCTTTTGCAGATTATTGGTCGCGGCGCGCGTAATGCCAATGGAAAAGTAGTAATGTATGTTCACGAAGCAGTAGAAAGTAAAAAGAAAAAAACCGACACAGAAGATATGGAAAATGTTTCTGAACTTGAAAAAAATATAGCATGTTTGCAATTTGCTAAAGAAAATAATCTTGCTGTTTCTGTGGCTATGCGCGATGCTATTCTTGAGACATATCGTCGTCGAGCCATTCAACACGCATACAATATTCAGCACAATATTACACCAAAAACTGTTATTTCTTCTATCAAAGAAATTTCTATTCCGAATAAAAAAACTGAAATTTTTGATTCTGGAGAAATGAGTCGAGAAAGTATCAAGACACTTACAAAACGTCTTGAGCTTGAAATGGATGTGGCTTCAGCAAATCTTGATTTTGAGCGAGCCGCACAAATACGTGATGAATTGATGAAAATCCGCAAGAAAAAATAAATTCAATTTGGGATTTATTTTTTCTAATTCCTCCTAGTATCTCGTTCTTTAGAGTTGGATAGCATGCAGTGAATATAATTTTTGAAAATTTTTTTTAAAAAATATAAAATATAAGCCTCTTTATCATAAATTCCTATTGTATAGTTTCAAGTGAAAATATTACCAAAGAAAAAACCACCGACAATATGTTGGTGGTTTTTTCTTTGGTTTTTAGGTATAAAATGCTAGGTCTCCTTTGATAGAAAGAATCGGAAATAGCAATAATTTTTATTTTTTATGTAAATAATCTTTAATATAAGGCAAGGCCTTGTTGATAAGCGAATGTGCTTTGCTTGGATTTTTGGTATTTTGTGATTTTTTCTCAAAATATTCCACTCATTTTTTCGCAAGAAAAATCCCAAGTGCAGACGCCAAAAATTTTTTCAAAAATTTCATAATAATAATTTAAGACAAAAATATTATACGAAATAATCTTAAGAAAAACAAAAGAATTTTGAAAATTATGCAGCCATGCGATATTCTTCGTCGTTGGCGGCAACAATAGATTTTTTTTCTGTTTTTGCTGGAAGTTTGTGTTCAAGGAGTTGGAGGGCACGAGTATTGGTTTGCGTAATGAGAGTCTTGCTTTTTTCGCCAAAGTTACGCATATTCTCACCAATATTCATCATTGATTCTCCAACCTGAATCATGTTGTCTGAAATTTTTACGAGAGTTCCTACAGGAATTTTTGCCATAAAACTCTGCATGATTTTTTCTACACCAAATTTTGTGAAATAATTTGCCGAGAGAAAATCATGTAATTCTTCACGAGAGTTGATAATTTTTTCAGAATTTTTTGAAACCCCATCATTGATGGAACGAGGAGAATTTGGTGTTGTCATAAGAAAATTTTTATAGGAATAAATAGTTTAGTTTTTGACATTTTTTTGAATATATTCAATAAGTGTCCGATTAAGAAAAGATGCAACGCGCTTTTGAATATAATCTTCATCTGCATCAGATATATGATTACCCTTACTATAGCGAATTTCAAAAAATGAAAGCAAAAGATCAGGACCAATAATAGTAGTATCCAATGGCCCAAAACGATTGTTAATATTAATCCCACTATCTATTATACGATTGGTTTGTGGAACATAAAAAATTGTTTTGTCGGCTATGTTTGAGGCATTTAAGTTGTCAAGCTGCGCAACTGTCAATCCGCGTACCAAGAGTTTTGATGCAAGATGTAAAAATTCTGCTTCTTTATTAGGCTTGAATGGTATAGGGAGTTTACCAATTCGACTATTGAGAAACTCACGAACTTCGGGAACTTTTTTATTTTCTGTCTCATTGAGAAAGGATCATTCTGATGGAGTATTTTTTGGATTCATAAAAATAATTATTAAGACGTAACTACTGTATCATATTTTTTCTTTTTTTGCAAATATTTTAATAAAATTTTTTTAAGAATTTCTTGACAATTTGAGAGAAAATTTTATCAATTTTTCTTTTTTATATAAAATATTGACAAAATAATATTTTTATATATAATAATTTCAGCATTAATTTTTCAACAATTTATTTTACGGAGGTTACAATGATTAATGCAAATTTTCAGGTCAAGCGTCGTCCTATTGAAGTGACACATGGTGCAATGAATTTGGTTGAAGTGACTATCAATAAAGAAAGTCGCGAATACTGGAATAAAATTGTCCAAGATATTCATGATGGAAAATATGTTACTTTTGATACTCAGATTTTGCAAAAAAGTTTAGAGTATATCCCTGTGTTTTTATATGTATTTTGGGGGGATTGGGAGTGTCGTCATATTGTAACTTTGGAGTATACATTAAAAGATATTCTTCCTGGTTTTTCCGAAGATAATCCCAATACTTGTTATTATTTGGAATATGTGGGAGAAAAAACGAAAACTGCTTTTGTTAATGCTTGTAAGGCATTAGGTTTTGGTGGTTTTGTAGTGTATATTCCTATGCATGGCTGGGTAATGACCGATCCTGTTAATCTGGGGTGTCAAATTTTAGATGAATCGTGTCCATTTTTCCGAGATGGATCATGCTTTGACTGACAAAAAGAGGCTACATTGGTAGCCTCTTTTTTTAAATAAAAATTAACTTGCAAAAATCATAAAATTTTTTATAATGCAAAAAATTCTAAAAATTCAGTGATTCGATTGGAAACCGATGAGGATTTTGAGATTTTATAAAAGTGCTTTGCAGATTTGCAAGGAACTTGGGTGGAACCGCTTAAAAAGTTTTTTAAGTCCCAAGAAAGTGAATTTTTTAAAAATTTTTACTTTCTTGGGATTTTTATTTTGCCTCATCCCCCAGCCCCTTCTCCTAAAAGAGAAGGGGAGAAAAGCAAAAATTTATTTCAAAAACTCATTCAAAAATTTCCCTCCTTTTTTGAAGGAAGGTCGGAGTGAGTGTAACTTTATATCATATGTCAAAAGTCGATATGCAAACACTTGTAACCTTTGCAAAGACAAAAGGTTTTGTTTATCAGGGTTCAGAAATTTATGGTGGACTTGCGAATAGCTGGGATTATGGTCCGCTTGGTTCACTTCTGAAAGAAAATATCAAAAATCTTTGGATTAAAGAATTTGTACAAAAACGAAAAGATATGGTGCTACTTGATGCGGCGATTCTTATGAATCCGCAGGTTTGGGTGGCGTCAGGACATGTTGGCGGTTTTAGTGATCCGCTTATTGACGACAAAAACACCAAAGAACGATTTCGCGCGGATAAACTTCTTGAAGATTTGATTGATGGGTATATACAAATATTGATTCAATATTTAACGGATGGAATTCAAGATAATGAAAAAAATAGAAAAAAAATTGCGTGTATTAAGGAAGTAATACAATTTGTAAAAATAATTCCAAATCCTACGCAAGAAAAAACAAATATTACACATGAAAATGAAGAAAGAATAAAACAGGCAGAGGAAATTTCAAAAAATACTTTGATGATTTTTTTTGAAAGTAAATACGGTGTTCCAAATCTTATTCCAGAATCTTGGTCGCTTGAAAAGCAAACAGAAGTAATGCGTGGTGAAAAGGTTCTCAATCCAAATACGGGTGAAGTGGGTGATTGGTCTGATGCAAAACAATTTAATCTTATGTTTCGCACTTCACAGGGTGTAACCGAAGATTCTTCCGCAACAGTGTATCTTCGTCCAGAAACAGCACAAGGAATTTTTGTGAATTTTCCACAAGTGGCTCGTTCGTCTCGTAAAAAAGTTCCATTTGGAATTGCGCAAGTTGGTAAGGCATTTCGCAATGAAATCACTCCAGGAAATTTTATTTTCCGAACTCGCGAATTTGAACAAATGGAAATTGAATATTTTGTAGAACCAGAAGCAGTGGCAGCAGGAAAGCATCTCGAACATCACAATGAATGGAAACAAAAATGTTGGGATTTTCTTGTTAATACTCTTGGAATTAAAGAAGAAAATCTTCGTCTTCGTGATCATGAACAGGATGAACTTTCGCATTATAGCGCGGCAACAACGGATATTGAATATCGCTTTCCATTTGGTTGGGGGGAACTTTGGGGAATTGCGGATCGTACGGATTTTGATCTCAAGGCTCATATGGCAGAATCAAAACAAGACTTGTCATATTTTGATCCATATAATAATACCAAATATATTCCTTATGTGATCGAGCCGTCAGTTGGTTTGACAAGACTTTTCTTGACAACTTTGGCAAATGCTTATGATGAAACAGAAAATGAAGAAGGAAAGATTGTAACTATGCGATTTGCACCAGCAGTAGCGCCAATCAAAGTGGCAGTATATCCACTTGTAAAAAAATTTGGCGAACAAGCTAATGAACTTTATGATTTGCTTTCGGCACATTTTGTCTGTGAATATGATGATGCGGGAACAATCGGAAAACGATACCGCCGAAGTGAAGAAATGGGAATTCCATTTGCTATTGCGGTAGAACCAGAAAATTATGAACAAGGACAGGTAACAGTTCGCCATCGTGACAGCGGGGAACAAGAAATTGTAAAAATCGAAAATCTTGTTGCTTGGCTCAAAGATAAGGGTTGTTAAAATAAAAATCTCAATCAATGGTATGGTATATGTATATTCTCAAAATGAAAAATTTCCGAAGCGGAAATTTGACTTAGTGTGTGGGGATAATTTTATTTTCTTGTCAAATTAAAATTTTTGATATACTTATTGCGAATATGTTTAATTTTTAAAAGAGAAGACTATGAATTCAAAAGTAAATAATTTGCTGAATGACTGGCAAATAGTTAATCCTGATTTGTATGAAATCGCAAGTAGTGTACGCATGAGAATATTGGAACTGACAGGCACGGTGAGCGAAGAAGTAAAATATGGTGGTATTCTGTTTGCTGCACCCGAACCGTTTTGTGGTATTTTTGTTTATAAGCAGCATGTATCTGTGGAATTTGGTCATGGTTCCAGGATGGTAGATCCACATGGTTTATTGGAAGGAAAAGGAAAAGGTCGTCGTCATATCAAATTATATACGCTAGAAGATATAGAAAACAAGCATTTGGCGGATTATTTGCAATTGGCGCAAAAAGCAGTAGAATAAAATGCTAATATTGAGATTATTGACAACATTTGGAATTTGACTTTTATGAAAACAATAAAAAATTCAAATTAATAATTTGAATTTTTTATTTCAAAAATATTTTTTCACATTCAAAAGTTTCTTCATCAACTTCACAAGCGAGAATATTTTCTGAAAGTTCAAAATTTTTTGAAAAATTTTGTTTATTTACATACAAAACATTATCAGAAAAATCAGCTTGCCAACTCAAAGCAATATTTTGTTTTTCTCATAAAATTTGAAAATTATTTTCAAAAAATATTTTTTTCCATTCATAAGAATCATAGTTATTGCTCACAAAAACTGCATTCCAACCAGTTCCAATATGATGATATAAATGTTTTGAATTTTTTTGCATATTTTTTTCTTGATGAAAATTTTTGAGAAAATCCTTATTTGCAAAATTTTTGCTATTTATAAACAAAATATAATTTTTCTTTTTCAAAAGTGAATTTCACTCTATAAATTCTCAAAAAATATGACTTGTGTTTTCTGTATCTGAAAATTTTCTCACAATAGTGTCCACACTGGTTCGAAGAGTTTTTTTAAAAAAATTTTTTTCAAAATTATGAGCAATTTTTGTGCCAATATAGAGACAATTTCGGCAATCAACTTCGAGTTTTGCAAAATCATTTTTTTCTCAATAATTCAGCACTTGTTCAGACATTTTGTCATGAAGAATCGCAATATCTTCACGAACATGATGAGAAAAATCCACAGAAAGAATAAAGAGAATTTTTTCTGTTTTTGCGAGTTCTGTGAGGTTTTGTATAAGTTTTTCGTCAAAAGTTTCAATATTTGAACGGCGGACAATGACGGGTGTTACGGGAATATTTGGCAAAAAACGAGAAATTCTATGAAAATGTTCTCCAAGTCCATGCTCGAAAATATTTCCATTTTCACGAAAAATTTTGGATTTTTCTGTATTGTATTTTTCTAAACTTTTGAGCGGAACACAAAAATCCTGAAAGCATCATTTTTTGAGATTTTGCGGTGAAGATTCTATATTTGTTTGTATTTTCCCAAAATGATCGGGAGAAATAATTACAATTCTTTGATAATTTGGATTTTTTTCAGAAATTTTTTTATAAAAATCATCAATATTTGCACCAGTAATTCCGTGATGGGGAAGTACGACAATATCAGGTTTTTCTATGATTTGATCGGATTTTTCTTCCAAAAATTGCCCGCAAGAAGCGAGCAATAATATTGGGAAAAATAATAAAAATTTTTTCATTATTTTATAATAAGTTGAGAGTTAAAATCTTTTTGAACTACTCCACCCCATTCGAGTACATCAAATTCTCCCGAACGAATAAATTTTTTTAAAAGTTTTTCGTCAAACTTGTTTCAAACAAGTGGATACAAGAATTGTGTTTTTAGTTTTTTGAGTGGATGAGCTTCAAGAAGTACGCGAATTTGTTTGTTTGGCTTGCGAGCAAAATCGAGTTTTGCCCAAGTATCGAGACTTTCATCGAATTTGAATGATACAAAATAGAGCTGATCTGGCTGAAATTCTGTTTTCCAAAAATCAATAAAATCACTTTTTTCTTTTGCATTAAAGCCAATATAATCAAGTTTTTCTTCAAAAAATGGTATTATATCGCGACCGTAAACTTGCCATCCATCGCGGTTGAAAGTATAATTTGGAACTTTTACAGAATAATAGAGATAGTCAAGATTTTGATTTCCTGAAACGATTTGTGATTGGTTGTCAGTTTTGAAATTCCAAGTATTTTCATGTGAAAAATTTGGAATCAATTTGGTAAAAATTCCGCCTTGTGGAAGTGTTATAGAAAGTGAATTTTGTGAAGAATTATTGTCATAAGTATATACTACTGGTTTGCAGAATTCCGCAGTGGTAAAGGCTTCGTATTTTTCAACTATATACAAAAGTGCATCACCATTTTCGAGCTTACGAATTTGAAAAATCGGAAGCATTTCTTTTGTGATTTTTTCCACTTCTATTCCTATATAATTATCTTTGTTGTCTTTGTTGCGGATTTGAATTATTTTTTTCTGAACTTCTGTATCATTTTCATAAAAAGTTCTGTTTTCAGCTCTCGGTTCTGCGATTTTTAGTGTTTCTTCAAGGCTGGTTACAAATCCATTTTCATCACTTTGAATATCGGCAAGACTTCCTGTGAGATAGCCATTAGCACGAGAAAATTCATTTTTATACGCAAAATAGACATTCGGATATTCTTCAAATTGAATATAATAATAATCCGCCATTCCAAAATTTTCATTTTTTAAAATTTCTGCAAAATTATTTTCTTTGAGGGAGATAATTGGAAGTTCTTGTCTGTCAAATTCTGAATAAGTAGGCACAAAAGGTCATTGTAATATGGTTTTACTCATATTTTCATCAAAAATTATTTTGATGCCATTATATGAAATTTCTTTTGGAATATTTGAAAAAATTTCTACAAAATTGGTGAGTTCATTTCCATTTTCATCAAAAAAATGTTGTTCCGTGTTGATGGAAGCACATCCACCCGAAATATTTTGTTTTATGAGAATATTTCCGATTTTTGTATATTTTGTTTCCGTGACTGAAAGAAAAATGTTAATAGTTTCAAAAATGATATTTTTGTGTGGATTGGCAACAATAAATTGATGATGATAATTTTCTCTTGCAAATTCTTCCAATTTTTCTGGTGCAATATCAATAGTTGGATTAAATTCATCGTAAAGAGCGAGATTCATTTTGTCAGGATTTTTTCACTCTTTTTTGAGAGAATCAATAACTTCAAGAATATATTCATATGGTTTTGCCTCAACATATTTTACAAAAGTAATTTTTTCATCAGTCTCGCCAGATGAAGTTTCTACTTCTTCTACTGTGACTCGTTTGATTTGTACAATATTTCCATCCAATGCATAATATGTTGGCTCATTAGCCTTGAGACACAAATTGTTTATACAAAAATCTTTTTCCAAAGTGATTTTGTCTCCAAAATTTCCTGAAAATTCTTGCCATTCAGAATTGGTAATTTTTGGAAAATCTGCCAGTGATTGTCCTTCAGAAGTTCCAGTGGAACTAGTTTCTGTAGTAATATTTCCAGTGGAAGTAGCTTCTTCCGGATTTTGTATTGTAGAATTTTGACAACTTGTCAACAATAGGGCAAAAGCCAAGAATATTCAAATTTTTTTCATAAAATTTTTTAGGAAATAAATTACTTCTATAATAGGAGGATTGATGAAAAAGTAAAGATTTTTTTACTTTTTATGGTTTTTTTATTTTGCTTTCTTATCAAGAATTTTTTTGAAAAATAAACAGAATAATAGTATAAAATATGAAATTTTTTTTAAAAAAATAATTGTATGTATAAAAT
>JBHBSX010000079.1:0-2816 GCA_041779175.1 Candidatus Altimarinota bacterium
AATTTTTTCAGAAGTTCCAATACTATCAATTCTCAATCTATATGTTTCTCTATAATCAGTTTGAAAAAGTTTTTTGGTTATTTCTCATGTAATTTCATATTTTTCTGAAAAATTTTGTGTAATATTTTCCAAAAAATTTTTATGAATAATTCTATCATTGTGTGCATTATGAGAAAGGGAAAAACCAATACAAAATACCATAAAAAATGTAATAATTTTGTATATGTATTTTTGAAAACTTAAAAGTGTAAAAATTATAATTATAAGAGAAAAACCAATAATATTTTCCCAAGTTGGAGAATCTCATGTGATAATTCCTAGAAAAAAAGAAAAACACATAAAGAAATAGAGCATACGAGTATGCTCTAAGAACGAAAAAATCGAAATATTCATATAATTGCGGTAAATATGAAGATAAGTCCGATAAGCTGATTGATTCTGATAAAAATCTCAAACATATCAGGAGATCAAGAGAAAAAATCCCCAATAAATAGTATAATACCAAAAATCCCTAAAAGAATAAGTCCGCTATAACCATCAGGAAAATCATCTTTATTAAATTTTTTCCATAAAATAATGATAATAAGACAAAGTATAGCATAGAGAATGGCAAGAGGGAAAAGTTTTCATGGTATATTGCTATATTTGGTGCTATAATCCACTGAAATAAAACCAGAAGGAAGGCCATATATCTGTCCACCAAAGAAAGCACCTACAAAACCAATAATTCCAGCAATGAGAAACGACGGAAGAATGACATCAAGATAACGCATTCTTAGATTCTTTTGATTGCGGGTTTTCCAGAAAAAAACCAAGAAAAAACCGATAATTCCACCAGCCAATGAGAGATTATAATCGGTAGTTATCAGAACTTGATGAATAAAATCCATAAAACCAACATTTCCAGAAAAAAATTGCTGGAGAATGAACTTGGTGTCTCACCAATTTGATAAAATATAAAATAATCGAGAAAATAGGAAAATTCCCATTGTAAAGCCAAATATATCAGAAAATACTGGCTTTACAATTCATTTTTTTTGAGAAAAAATGTGAAGGAGATAAAAGAAAACTACCCACGATGCGATGAGAAAGATGCCAAAAACATAAATATGAACATCTCCTATAACAATTTTTGGATACATAAGAAAAAATTATTTTGCGTATTCAATTACACGTTTTTCACGAATAAGATTGATTTTTACCTCGCCAGGATAACTACAATTTGCTTCAATTTGCTCAGCAATTTCTCTTGCGCGCTTTTCTGCATCAAGATCCGAAACAGTATCAGCATCAACAAATACACGAACTTCACGACCTGCTGAAAGAGCAAAGGCTTTACTAATGCCAGGAAGGCTCATAGCAATAGCTTCCATTTCTTGAATTCTTTTAATATAATCTTCAATATTCATACGACGTGCTCCAGGACGAACTGCACTAATAGCGTCAGCAATTTGCACAATTTTTGTTTCTATACAGATTTGAGGTACATCATCATGATGTCCTTCGATAATATTTGTAAGTTTTTCATCAAGTCCGTATTTGCGCGCAATTCGTCCGCCAATTTCTGGATGTGTTCCCTCAATGTCATGATCCATGGCTTTTCCAATATCATGAAGAAGGCCACCTTTGAGTGCAAGATCTGCATCTGCGCCAATAAGCTTGGCAATGGCTTGTGCAATATATGCGACTTCTTTTGAGTGTAAAAGAAGATTTTGTCCATAACTCGCACGAAAACGAAACTTACCAATCAGTGGAAAAATATCTTCAGGAATACCAATAATCCCCATTTCATCAACAGTTTTTTGACCAAGATCACGAATAAGTTTTTCAGCATCTTGCTGATTTTTTTCAACAATTTCCTCGATTCTTGCGGGTTGTATTCTCTTGTCAGCAATAAGGTCTTCCAGTGATTTTTTGGCAATATAACGACGAAATAAATCAAAACTTGAAAGAAAAACAGTATCAGGAGAATCATCGATAATCAGCGATACTCCCGTTGCTCTTTCGAATGCAATGATATTTCTCCCTTCCTTTCCAATGAGTTTTCCTTTAAGATCGTCACTTTCAAGGCTAAAAATCGTTTGAGTTGTTTCATTGGTTACCTCTCATGCATATTGCTGAACAGCATTGATAAGTATTTCTCTGGCAATTTCTCCAGATCTTGTTGTATAATCTTTTTTCTTTTTTTCTATTCTTTGCAATATATCTTTTTCATATTTTTCTTCCGTAATTCTAAGGAGCTCAGCTCTTGCGTCTTCTTCGGAAAGTTGTGCTATTTCTTCGATTCTTTTTTGTAGAGAATTTGATTTAACATAAAGATCTTGTTTTTCATTTTCAAGATTTTTTTCTTTTTGATCAAGTTCATTGCGTTTTCTTTCTAGTGTTTCGTATTTTTCATCAACTTTTTTTTCTTTTTCTTCCAGTCTTTTTTCTTGTTCAGAAAATTGCTTTTTACGATCTTTGAGATCTTCGCGTTCTTCGTCAAGTGTTTTTTTGGTGATGGAAGCGGATTTTTCCGCTCTTCCAATAATTTCTTTGGCTTCAGTTTCAGCCTGGGCTATCATGTCTGTGGCTTGCTTTTTTTGCTTTTGATGAATATAAAAAAACATTGCCAAAGCACCGAGAATAACCCCAAGAATTACCCATAGGAAAACAATCCATAGAGCAATTTCTGCAGGAGGTGGAGTTTGCATATATATGAGTTAAAAATAAATCTTCAGAAAAAACAGTCTCTATAATCTTTAAGAAAAATTTAAGAAAAAATTGTATTCAGTATTATATTATTTTTTGAATTTTGGACGACTGAATTTTCGTCA
>JBHBSX010000080.1:0-3075 GCA_041779175.1 Candidatus Altimarinota bacterium
AAAAAATTTTGAAAAACTTATATTCATAATATGCCCTTTAAGTATAGCAAGAAAAAATAGAAAAAGTAGAGAATAAAGATTTTCATTCTCTGGTACAATTATTTTTTAAAAAATTTTTTACAAATAATTTCTACTCTTATCCTTAAAAAAATCCCCTCTCCTATAAGGAGAGGGGAAGATGTGTGTAAGTCGAAGCCAAAGCGACGACTGAAACACATCAGGGGTGAGGTGTTTTTTAATTTTTCATAAATTTTCGAATTTCATTGATAAGCATTGGCATAATAGCAATTCCAATCACAATAAACCATTTATCAAGCGGAAGTCCTGTAAGATGGAAAATATTTGCCAAAAATGGAATATTTACCAAGAGAACTTGCAAGAACATACCAATAAAAATCGCTGCAATAAGATACCAGTTTGAAAAAGTATTTTTTGAAAACAAACTTTCATGTTCCGAGCGAATAGAGAGAGCAAAGAACATTTGAGCAAACACAAGAGTAATAAACGCCATAGTTCGTGGCAAATCATGAACCGAATCAGCAGAATCAGCACTCATTTGAGCCACATTTCCATCAAGCGAATAACCAAGATAAAAGGCTATAATAGTTGCAATACCAACCAATATACCAAAGAAAATTGTTCGTTTTCCCGCTCCATGAGAGAAAAAACTTTCAGACGGAGAACGAGGCTTTTCCGTCATAATTCCCTTTTCTCCTTTATCCATACCAAGAGCCACTGCTGGAAATGAATCTGTTACCAAATTGATCCATAGAAGTTGAATTGCCAAAAGTGGCGTTTGCCAACCAATCAATAATACAATAAACATTACAACTACTTCTCCAAGATTACAAGAAAGTAGGAACATAATTGATTTTTTGATATTATAGTAAATATTGCGTCATTGTTCAACAGCTTTTACAATAGTAGTAAAATTATCATCAAGAAGAATCATATCGGCTGCACCCTTGGCAACATCCGTTCATGTGATTCCCATAGCAACACCAATATCAGCAGCATTGAGCGAAGGCGCATCATTGACACCATCTCCTGTCATAGAAACAATATTTCCATAAGAACGAAGCGCACGAACAATACGAACCTTATGTTCTGGCGAAACACGAGCAAAGATTTTATATTGAAGAACTTTTTTAGTGAATTCTTCTTCCGACATTTCGTCAATTTCTTTTCCTGTGATAACTTCAGAAATATTGTTCGCAATTCCCAGATCAACCGCAATAGCAAATGCAGTATTTGGATAATCTCCTGTGATCATAATAGGAGTAATTCCTGCATTTTTCGCGGTTTCAATAGAAGCTTTTACTTCTGTGCGTGGAGGATCAATCATTCCAAGAAGCCCTACAAATACAAGATCTTTCTCCATTTCTTCAGGAGTAATCACACTATCTACATCTTTATATGCCAAACCAAGCGTACGAAGTGCCTTGTCTGACATTCCTTGCATAGCTTCTGTATAGATTTTTTTCGTGTGTTCATCAAGTGGACGAATCTCGCCATTTTCAAGAATATGTGTAGAAATATCAAGAATATTATCAACCGCACCTTTAGTATAAACACGTTTATTTTTTTCAGAATCTTCCACAAGAACTGACATCAGTTTACGATCAGAATCAAATGGAAATTCCGAGAGCCGAGTAGAATTTTTTAAAAATTTTTCACGACCAAGTCCAAGCTCATCAGAGAGAACCAATAAAGCCACTTCTGTAGGATCTCCTGTAGAAACTCCATTTTCATATGTTGCATCACTACAAAGAGTCATACCACGAGAAAGAATTTCCAGTTCTGAAGATCTATTCATATCAACGGCAATTTTCTCACTTTTTCCATTTACAAAAGTCTCCACTACTGTCATTTTATTCTGTGTGAGCGTTCCTGTTTTATCAGAACAAATAATATTCACAGACCCTAGTGTTTCGACAGCAGTCAATCTTTTTACAATGGCATTTTGTTTTGACATTTGCGTTACACCAATAGACAGAACAACTGCTACAATAGCCGCAAGTCATTCAGGAATAGAAGCCACCGCAAGTGAAACTGCCAAGAGAAAAATTTCCGTCAAATCTCTCCCCTGAAAATACCCAACCACAAAAATAAGCAAACAAATTCCAATTGCCAATTTTCCAAGAACTTTTCCCAAGTGTTCAAGGCGTTTTTCTAATGGAGTTTGAACCGTTTCTTCTGTTTCAAGAATATGAGCAATATGCCCAACTTCAGTATCACCACCAATTGCCGTCACCACACCTACACCACGACCATTTGTCACAACCGTAGACATATAAGCCATGTTTTTTCTGTCACCAATTCCCGTTTTTTCTTCAAAAATCTGATTTGCATTTTTCTTGGACGGAACCGATTCCCCTGTGAGTGCTGATTCTTCAATTTGCAATTCTTGACTTTCAATCAGACGAATATCTGCTGGAATAATACGCCCAGCATCAAGAAGAATCACATCTCCAACAACAATTTCTTTAGAAGAAATCTCCACAGCTTTACCATTACGACGGACAATTGCTTGAGGCGAAGTCATATTCCGAAGCGCTTCCACCGCCTTTCCTGCTTTATATTCTTGTGCTACTCCAAGAATAGCATTCACAATAATCACAAGAGAAATAATAATAGCATCAGTAAAATGCCCCATGGAAGCCGTGATAATAATAGCCGCCAAGAGAATATAAATCAACCAATCATTCAATTGACTTATAAACATCATAAAAAGAGACTTCCCTTTTTTCTGTGGAAGTTCATTTTTTCCATATTTTTCTTGACGAGTAATAACTTCAGAATCAGAAAGTCCAGTTTCTAGATTCACATCAAGTTCTTTGAAGATTTCTTCAGGTTTTTTTGAAAAATAATTCATAAAAAAAATTATAACAAAGTTAGTGTATCAGATTTTGAAAAATAAAGCAAATATTTGAATAGAATTTTCGTTTTTTCGATTTTTTGTTTTTTAGAAATTTTAGAGAGTTTAGAAAAAAGAAAAAGTGCGAAGTTGGAAGAATGGAAAATTTTTTAAAAATTTTTAGAAATTTTTCCACTACAAAAAATCCCGCTGTGAGG
>JBHBSX010000081.1:0-3096 GCA_041779175.1 Candidatus Altimarinota bacterium
AAAACCTAAAATTTTATCAATATATTCCCAAATTTTACCGAATGCAGGATTTTCAATTACATAATATTTGGGTTTATATCGTTTAATAATTTGAATTGTATTAAAAATACACAATTCTCCATTTATTCGTGTTATAATTTGATTTTCTGGCTTATATTGTAACTTTTCATAGTCTTTATAATCTCGAATTGTAAATTTTGAAAGAGGGATTTGACTTTCAAATAATGAGTTTAAATCTTCCTGTTTCCAACAAGCATTCCCCCCCCACATAGAACTCGCAGTTGACCAACTTTCGCAAGGTGGAGACGCTAAAATTAAGTCTGGTTTTGGGAGTTTATCCAATTCATCAAATAGTGGATGATTCTTTTTATCGATTGAATAACTCGCTAAATTCAAGTTAATAAAATGTGAATTTTTATTTTCTTTATCCATTCCAATTGAATAAATTTCTATTTCAGGAAAATGAATCGATGCTTGCTTGTAGCATCCATTTCCCGAATCAAACAATGCCCAAACAATCATATTAAACCCTTAAAAAAATTCATATCATATCCACTGTCGATAAACTTTTCAATTAATTCAGGGTTATGTGATGCTTTATTTCCTAAATGCGTATAAATCATCTCCATATCTTCTTTTGAAAAATTAGTTCCTAAAAACATGTTGATACCACCTTTAATATATAATCTAACCTCCTCACTTTTCTTCTCATTATGATAAAAATTAGTTTTATATGCACCTCTACTTAATGCACTTAACACACGTATTTTAAAATCTTTTGCTTTTTTAATGTTGTACAAACCAATCCATGCATCTTTACATTTTTTATCATATGCAATAAATTCAAAGTGTCTTGTAATTGTTGATTGATAAAAGCATTCCAGTAACCTTTTTAATTCTTCATGTATAAACTCTGCAGGAAATGCTTGTTCAACTGCTGCACTCGGGTTTCTATCTTCTACAATTTTTAATTCATTGGTGATATTATTTCTAACTGCATAAAAACCGTTTTCCAAATACAAATATTCAAAATGATTACTAATTTTTTGGTTAAATTTAATATCTTTTAATTTTTCTAGTTCTTGTCCTATTTCAAATAATTTCATATGATCTATTGTAGTCCTCCACACCCTATATCACTATGGAAAAATAATTCTTTTATGATACGTTCAATTTCTTGTTTGACATATGCTTTTGATTTTATTTCTTTAGTATCAAATGCATGCATTGTGTCAAAACCTATTTCTATTCCACTTGCAAAATCTTGATGGAATGTAATACCGCCATGTACTTTTAATATGTCACTCATTTGATTAGTTGTCACGTTTTTTAATGCTGTAATTTTTCCATCAACATTGAAATGTTGTGTGTTAGGAATAATGATATATCCGCAGTGGTATTCCTCTAAATATTTTGTTTTTGGCATTTTTCTAATTGTGTATTTATAGCCAAATAATTCTCCATGTTCTACTACTTCTGTTGTTAAACATTCATATAAGAAATTCATATTACCTCCTTAAAATTTCACTTTTTCAACTTCGTTTCTCATTTCTTCTTTTGTCATTTGAGTATACACTCTTGTAGTATTTGATGATGAATGCCCCATGATATCTTGAAGTTGCAATGTATTTCCTCCTGAATTCAAATAGCTTTTTGCAAAATATCTTCTAAATTTATGAGCTGAAATTTTCCCTTTTTTTATTTTTGCTAGTCCTGCCACTTTTTTCATTTTTCTAAAAATTGTAGATGTCGCAATCATTTTGTTTTTATCTTTTGGACTTAAAAAAATAAATCCACTTTTAATTTTGTGATTTTTACAATACACTTTAATTTCTTTTTTTAAATCCTGGCGAATGGGGATGTATCGAATTTTCCCTTTATTTTCCACTAAAATTTCATCTTTTAAATTTTCAAAGGTAAAGAATTTCAACTCACTTACTCGAATTCCTGTTTTAGTCAATATCTTTATGATCAATGCAATGTCTTGCATCTCATATTTATTAGCAGCACGAATCATTCGTGCGAAATCATTATGATTAATGGCTTCATCTACAATCATCTTTTTTTGTTGTTTTAATTCTTTCAATTTTAATTCATGATACTTTTTTTCGCTTTCTTCAAAAAAGAGGTATTTGATAAACTTGTTTAAAATCACAATATGAATATTAATTGAATTTGCAGTTTTAAATCTGTTTCTCAAAAATTCTTCTTTGTATTGAATTAATTTTGATTTATTCAATTCTTCTCCATTTAAAAATTCTAAAAAATTAGAAATTGAAGTTGAATATTGCCGAATGGTGTTTTTTGATAACTCATTTTCTCTCAAAATTAAGACCCAATCTTCAAATTGTTCTTTTAAATTCATTTTATACCCCCTTTTATTTTCGTTTTAAGCGACTTTTTCGTTTATTGATATAATTAGTCATTTTTAATTAAAATCGCTCAAATTTAATAAAAATGGCTTATTCTCGTAAACGATAATTGTTTTTGATATGATTTGGAATTTCAAATATGTAATTTTTACTCATTTGTTTGATTCTTCCATAAATCGCAATTTCTTCTTCCATTAATTTTTTGATGGAAATTTCTCCATTAATCACAAATGGAATTTGATTTATATATAGATAATCAATAATTGAAAATGCAGCTCTTTTTGCATTTATGCTGTTATCTTTCAAAAAATCTTCAATGATAATAAAATCTCCATACATTTTTTTAAGATGATTATTAAAAAACTTTTCTAAAGAATCTCCATTAAAAAAGAATCGTGTGTAAATTTGTGCTAAATGATTAAAATCGTGTCGCACCACCTTAAAATCGTGTTGAATTAAATAATTTCCAATCGCACAAGATAGATGGGTTTTTCCACTTCCTGAACATCCAAATAAACAAAGTGATGTATTTTTATAGGATTGTTTTTGAATATAGTGGATAACCATATTTTTAACTTCATTTTGCCATTTCAAATCCACTTTAAAATCATTCACTTTAAAATGACTAAATTTTTTCATAGTAGAATTATTTAATTCGTTTTTTTCTTTTTCAACATTTCCATATTTTTCAACTAGATCAGCAGCCCAAGCATCTAACTCCATA
>JBHBSX010000082.1:0-11768 GCA_041779175.1 Candidatus Altimarinota bacterium
ACTTCGCTCAGGATGACCTTCGACTTCGCTCAGGATGACCTTCGACTTCGCTCAGGATGACCTTCGACTTCGCTCAGGATGACCTTCGACTTCGCTCAGGATGACCTTCGACTTCGCTCAGGATGACAAAAGTCTTTATAGAGAATCATATTACTTTATTTAAAAACCCAAGTGAGACGCTAGGGTTTTTATTTATTTCCTCCGAAGCTAAGAAAACTAAGGAACATATATAGAATATAAATTTTTAGAAATTTTTTTAAAAATATACATAAAAATTCTTTCTCTAAATTTTCATTATAGAGAGATTTAAAAAGCAAAAATAGTAATAATATAGGAAAAAATATTGTCCATTGAAAGGCATTAGCAAGTTTTTATTATTTTTCCAAAAAATTTTTCACTTCTTCAAGAATTCTCTCGGCATGTCATTTAGCACGCACATTTCGCCATTCTTTGAGGATTTCTCCAGTTTTGGAGTCAAGCAAAAAAGTCGAACGAAAAACGCCACGAACAATTTTTCCATAATTATTTTTGTCGCCGATCACGCCGAATTTATTGTGAATTTCCTCATTTTCATCAGAAATAAGACGATTGGCGAGTTCATATTTTTTGCAAAATTTTGCATGAGAATCTTCGCTGTCACGCGAGATTCCAATGAGTTCAATTCCAAGCGTATTAAAATCAGTTTTTAATCGTGTAAAATCCTGATTTTCAAGCGTACAACCAGCAGTGTTGTCTCGTGGATAAAAAAATAAAATAGTGTATGGAAGTTCAGTTGAGAGATAATTATTGGTCATAATTTATAAATTTTTGTGAATTATTTTGTGAAAAATGTAAAATTTTTTCATCGAATTCTTGTCGAATCTCTGCAATTTTTTGCAAATATTGAGACTCAATATGCTTTCTTTCTTTGGGAATTTCTTGATGTTCATAATCAGCAATTTCTCATAATGCAAGAATTTGATGAACATATTGTTGGGTGATTAATTGTATCTTTTTATCTCTTTGTTCTATGAGGTTTTGCAAAAAAAATTTCCTGATATTCTTTGCTTTGAATGATTTTTGTTAATGACATATAATATTTTACAAATTATTTTGCATTTTATATGCTTTCCAAGTATTTTCTATAAGTGTGGCAACCGTCATCGGTCCAACGCCGCCAGGTGAAGGTGAAATAGCAGCAACATACTCTTTGAGATTGTCAAAATCCGCATCGCCACAGAATTTGCCGTCAGCGTCCATATTGGAACCAACATCGATAATCACAGAATGTGGCGAAACCATATCTTGAGTGAGGAATTTGGCCTTGCCAATCGCAACAACGATGATATCCGCCTTGCGAGTGATATCTGCGAGATTTCTGGTTTTGCTATTACAAGTCGTCACGGTTGCGTCCGCACTAATCATCATCAGGGTCATCGGCTTGCCGACAATATTTGAACGGCCGAGAATAGCGACGTTTTTGCCAGTAATGCTGATATTATACGCGTCCAGAAGCGTCATAATTCCTTTTGGTGTGCAACTTGCAAGGCCATCACGCCCGAGAAAAATATTGCCAATTTGCATTTTGGTAAAACCATCGATATCTTTGTTTTCGGGGATGAATTCCAGAACTTTGTCCATATCAAGTCATCGAGGAAGTGGTGCTTGTACTATGAGTCCCGTGATTTGCGGGCTTTGTGCGAGTTTCTGCACTTCGTTTTCCAGTTCATTTTGACTGATATTTTTATCAAATTTTTTGAGAAAAAAATTCATTCCCACTTCTTCAGCGCGTTTGCGTTTCATCTTGATATAGGCAAGACTTGCAGGATTGTCGCCAACAAGTACGACAGCAAGTGTTGGAAGGGGATTTTTGGGATTTTTTTCAAAAAATTCCGCCATTTCGCATTCTATTTCTTGTAACAAGTTTTCTGCTACTTTTTTTCCATCAATAATCATATTTTTATAAATTTTTTTGTATTATAGTGATTTTTTGAAAAAAGAAAAGAGAAAAATTTTGAAAATAAAATGAACATAGAGAATAAAAATCAAAAAACCTCTTAAGTCTGCTATGAAAGGATTTGAAAAAAGAGAATAATCTGAATTATAAATGCAGAATAGTAGATGGAATAATTTTTTATGAGAGTTTTTTAAAATTTATATTCGTTATGTATTCTTGCATTGAGGATTGAGGAAAAATAAAAAACAAGTACTGAAAGATGAGATATAAAGACTTTATAGATAAAACAAAAAACCACCCGAGCTCCTTGCATCGGGTGGGGTTAGTTGAAAAGCAATCCTGAACATAATTAGCTTATATGCAAGACCTACCTTTTATTCACTATTACCTTCTTTCAGGTTATGGTGAACATACGTGATCAACTGCTTCGCGACCGAACTTCCCAGCACGGCCTTCAGTTCGCTGCCGGTGTGCCATCTAAAGGCACTACGTGAAAACAAGAATCCCTGTTTTCTGAGCATTTTCTGTATATGCTCAGCGGTTTTCTCTGCCGAGACGATGGTTTTTTCATCATCTTCATACACCAACATAAGAGCGCTTACAGTAAGCGCTAAACGCGGATCATTCGGCATGTGCTGAAACAATTTCTCATCAATGTCTGGCGTTTGACCGCCGAAGTTTACTGCCGTTTTTTGATTTTTAGAGGTCTCGACTTGACCTACATGGGCACGTGTAACCACGGCTTCCTCCTTTTGGAGAGAGTTTAAGAAAAGCATCCTTGGATGCCGCCTACCCAATTGCTTGGGATGTTTGCATTATATGTATTTTATTATTTTTGTCAAATTTTTTTTATAATTGAGAAATTGTTTTATAATCGAAAAAATATGAACATAAAAAGTGTTCATATTTTATTTTTCATGAAATTTTTTTGCCTCATCAATAAGAATGTTTTCAAGTTGCTGAATTGTTTGCAATACAGTTTTTAGCACTGGAACAAGATTTTTTGGTTGTAAAAGTTTTTCAATTTTTCTTTTTTCTTGTTCACTGACAAATCATCTTCCTGCGGTCTTTTCTATAGGTTCATATTCGAGTTCAAGATGAATATGAGGGAGTTTATTTTTAAATCTTTTGTGCGGTGTAGTACCAAGAATAGGAATATTTCATGGTACTATATCAGGAGTTCCATTGGAAAAATGAATAGTATCAGCATAAATAGTGCTGAGTGCTCGAAAATCATCACCCGATACTTTATAAGAATTATCTTCAAATTTTTTTAAAAAATCATATTCAGGAAAGCGATAAAGAACTGCAAATTCATCAAATAGTTTGGAATATCAGCCTTCCACATAGGTTCTCAAAAATTCCATAATAGCAATAACTTGTGCTTTATTACTTTCAGAGATTTGAGACGGACGAAAATAGGCTACAAGTTTGCGGGAATTTTCATGATCACTTGGGTAAATTTGAAGATTGTTCAACTCCTTGAGAATGCTTTCTTGCCAAGAATTAACGAGTAGAATATTTTCTGCTCGAATATTTGAGTCTACTGGTTCAAGTTTTTGTAGTACTTGTTGTTCCACGAGGTTTTTGGTAGTGATACTTCCTATTTTTGTTGGATTTTTTTCTGGAAGTATAAGATTATTATTATCTTTGAGAATATCGTATTTTTTCATAAGAGAATTATATCATATTTCTCTTTGAAATACAAATATTTATACTTTCAAAATAAATTTTTCTTAAGAAACTTCCCATGATTTTTTAAAAAATTTTTGCGATTTCAGGAAAAAGTATTATAATGCATGTTGTTTAAAATATAAATAAATTCTATGAAACACGAATTACTCGCACTTCCATATGCAATTGATGCTTTGGCTCCACATATTTCTCAAGAAACGCTTGAATATCATCACGGAAAGCATCTTCAGACTTATGTTGACAATCTTAATAATCTACTTCCTGGAACAGAATTTGAAAACATGGCACTAGAAGAAATGCTTCAATATATGCCAAAAGGTCCGCTTTTTAATAATGCTGCACAGGTTTTCAATCATAATTTTTATTTTCAGTCTCTTGCTCCAGAATCTACAAAGCCTTCAAAAGAGCTTCTTGAAAAAATCAATGAAAAATGGACAAGTCTTGAAAAATTTCAAGAAGAATTCAATAAAAAAGCACTTGCAAACTTCGGTTCTGGTTGGACTTGGTTGACGTTTAATGAATTTGGAGAATTGGAAATTATCAATACTGATGATGCTGATACACTTGCGGTAGATAAAGTTTTTTGTCCACTTCTTGTGTGTGATGTATGGGAACATGCGTATTATATTGATACTCGTAATGCTCGTGCAAAATATCTTGAAAATTTTTGGAAAGTGGTGAACTGGAAAAAAGTTGATGAAAGATTTGCTTCACATAAATAAAAATCTCTCGATTTGAGAGATTTTTTTAAAAAATTTTTTTAAAAAATAACTCTGTCGCAAGAGTTATTTTTTCTTTACTTTTTGGAGAATTTCCGTGAGAAAAACAGTAATTCACGTGATAACAACAAATAAAATAATTTTTCATTCTGTAGAGAGCATAATAGCAGAAAGCCCAAAAATTGCAGTCAAAAAGTATATAATAGCACGAACCTGATTTTTGGAAAGTCCTATTTCCATAAGTCTGAAGTGCAAATGTGTATTTTGATCTCCTTTCATTGGATTTTGCCCGCGACTAAGTCGCAACATAATCACATAAATCGCATCAATCACATATACACCAAGTACGGAAATAGTGGTTGCGATTTTTCCACCAGCAATAATAGCAAGTGTTGCGATAAAAAAAGCAAGAGTAAGTGTTCCTGTGTCACCCATAATGACCTTTCTTGCAATATCAGCTCTCGTAAGGAAAAAAGTTGCAGGAATAAGAATAGCAAGAATCGTGAGGATAAAACGCGAGTTTTCCTGACTTGCAAGCGTAATATCGTGAGTAATGAGTTTGATGGCAAGAATTCCGAGAATAATAAATGAAATCAAAGCAAAGCCACCCGTCATTCCTGGAATTCCATCAGAAAAATTTACCGCATTAAAAATCAAAACATACCAAATAATAGTGATAACAACAGGAAGAATATATATTTCTTGATCAAAAACCATAAATTGCCACATCGGATCATCCAAATGAAGAATTCCACCGAAAATATTGGAAATATATGAAATCTTGATACTGGTAATTCCGATAATAGCACCAATTGCAATTTGCATACCAAGACGCACAATTGGCGGGACTTTGATAGGGCTTTTTCCTATAGTGTCCATATCATCAATAAAAGAAATAATATTCAATAATGCACCAATAATCAGAACAATAGTAAATCGATGCATCAATAATTCACTAAAATCTCCGAATATATACACAAAAGGCGAGAGCAGGAGAAGTGTTCCAAAAACAATCAAGCCAGCACTATATGGCGCTGGTGGGCGTCACATTTCACTTTTATACAAATGAGGCCTGTCCATTATTCCCCATTTTTTCCAGAGAAAAATCAGAATTTTCAAAAGAAAATATGAAACTATGGTTGCGCCGAGAAAAAGAAATATTCCGAATAAAATATTCATAAATTTTTTTAAAAATTATTGTTTTTTTCTTGATTTTGTTTTTGTGTTGGATATTTTTCAAGCATTTCTGCATTTTTAGCATCCCAATATTTTTTGAGTGCGTCTTTTTTGAAAACAAAAAAATATATCAAAATAACAATCAAAATCGTTGTTGTGATTTTTCCGATATTATCGAGAATTACTTCATAATTTTGTATAAAAAACAGCCCAATCAAATTGATAGTAATTGCCCAAATAATCGAACCAATAGTATTATATATCCAAAAATTGCGACTTGCCATATTGCTCGCACCCGCAATAAACGGGATAAAAGCACGCAAAGTTCCGTGAAATTTGCCGAGTACAATATACCAAAAACCATTTTTTTGTATTTGATTTTCAAGTATTTTTTGTTCGGTTTTGCCGATTCCAATCCACTCGCCATAATGGGAAATAATATGATTGCCATATTTTTTGCCCAGCCAAAAGCCAACAAAATTCCCAATCATAGCACCAAGACTCGCGCAAATAATTGTCAAAATGAGTATAGAATTGCCAGTTTTACCCCAGAATCCGCCCACTAGCACCATAATATTCATCCCAGGAACTACTGAGCCAATCACGGGCAGAGACTCAATTAGCGCCGAACTAAAAGCAATAAGATAATTCCAAACCCCAAGAGTTTTGATAAGTTCGCCAATCCATTCCACAGCGATTTTCATCCATTCAGGACGAAAAAGAGTAATCAAAAAAAGCGCAAATGACAAAATTGCGAAAAAAATCATTGTCGCTTTTGTAAGTATTTTAAAGAAATTTTTCATATATTTTTTGGATATAGTATTCAGAATTGAAGTTTTTGCAAAAGTAAAATTTTATAAAATTTGCAAAAATATAAATATATGTTATAATATACGAGTTTTATAATTGATATATATGTGAGAAATGTTTGAAACGCTTTCAAGAATGTTGCGCGCTTGAGAAGCACATGAATGGTCAAAATGGGAAAATGATTTTGAAGAACCATTGTCCGCGCAGACACTTTGTGACGTTCGCTGTCATGTTGAAAGAGTTTTTGGTGAAAAAGTATTCTCTGATCAGAAAATTCTTGAAGCAATTCATGAGGCAGGCGGTCGCGTAACGCATCGCCCCGAATCTGATACTATGGATTATTGTTTGGTAAATCTTGATAAAGTGGAAAAAATTTTTATCAGAGAAAAAATAATTTTAAAATCAAACCCCCTTTGTCCCCCTTGAAAGGGGGATTTATAAAAAGAACAAAGAAAAGTTCCAAGAGTTCCGCATCTCATTTTCCCCATTGAAAAGGAAATTGTAAAAATAATTTTTATAAAATAATTTCCGCAAATCGTTCTATTCCTGCATAATCCGCAAAGAATTCATATTTCCAGCCATATTTTTCTTCAAAATTTTTTAAAATATTTTCGGCAATTTGTCGCTGATCAAAGCCAAATTCTATAATAAGTGTGCCGACAATATTTTTTTCTATAATTTGTAAAAAAAGTTTTTCATAGAGTTCAAAGCCCGTTTTTTCTCAACCAAAAAGTGCGAGTTTTGGCTCATATATCGTGTCTTCGCTCATATTTTCCCAATCGTTATTTTTGATATAGGGCAGATTAGAAACCATAAGAACTTCAGAAGTTTTTTCTGAATTTTTTTTCAAAAAATTTTCTCATACATTTTCAAGCAAATCTGAATGCAAAAAAATAGCATTTTTGTGTGGAAAATTATTTTTAAAATTTTTTTCTGCAACTTCTAACGCCTTTTCTGAAATATCTATAAAAATAATTTCATCACCCAAATCCGCAAGAGAAGTTCCGATTATTCCGCTTCCAGAGCCAATATCTATAATTTTTTCAAAATTTTTTGTATGCAAAATAGTTCGCGCGCGACGAACAAGCGATTCGGTTTCAAGCCGGGGAATAAGCACATTTTCATTGACAATAAATTTTTTGCCAAAAAAAATCGTATGGCCGATTTTGTATTCTTCGGGATAGTTTGAGGGAAAGTGTGTCATATTTTTTTTTTTTTTTTTTGAATTATATGAGTTTTTATGTTTTTTCAAAATTTTTTCAAAAAACAAATCTATTCCTCGACTTCGCTCAGAATGACAATAAAACTATTCTTCGGCTTCGCTCAGAATAACAAAAAATCTTATATTTTTTCAAAATTTTTTAAAAAATAAAAATCCCTTTCTGAAAGAAAAGGATTTTAGCGACAGCCAGCAATGATATCGGGTTGACCTTTGGAACAATTGCTTTGCATAGCAGGAAGGCGTTGTTCAAGGAGATTGTTGGTTGCCATCAAATTGATATGAAGATCGATAAGACCTTTTTGAGTATTATCATTGGTATCGGAATCTGTGGAACTCAAGAGATTGAGTTGTGAATGCATGGTTTCAATATCTATAGAGCGATTTTGTCGCGAAACGGCAATATCACGACGAGTTGTGAATTCATCTGTAGTATTGGCTGACCAGACAAAATTATTCCATGTTTCCCCAACATTATTATAAATACTTTTTGTATTGTCTCCAATATTAAATACTTTTTCAATTCCTGTGATTGGCATTTGTAGACAAGCGGCGCGAGCTTCAAGTACATTTTCTGTGCTATTTACTCCAGTAGTTCTTGCCTTATAACAATCAAAATTTTTGAGAATAACACTTTTTGCATTATGAGAAAGTCATTGTCGTGAGAGTTCAGCTTGAAGAAGTGAACGCTGCCTGGCAGCAACTTCTGAAGCTGACATGCTATTTCCACCACCACGAATCATATCAAGGGCTTTTCTCCAAGATTCCAAAGATTTGTCCATACTGGCACCAATATTGATAGAACTTTTGAGTTTTTCGAGAAAACTTGTTTGTTCGGGAGAATTTGGAATACAAGCAACCGTGGCATTTGGACTGTATGCTTGAGAAATTTTCTCAGCAACACCGATATTGCTATTGCGGATTCATTTTGGATTGGTAATAGGTGAACCTATTGCCGCACGACGATAGGCGTTGCGAAGGGATTGAGCCTCGACAATCATAGCATAAAGTTGTTCGCGATTCTCGTCATTGAGCTGACAACTATTTGCCATTTGTTCCACGGTTTGAGAAATTCTTTTTTCAATATTATCAAAAAATTTTTCATCACGCTGAACAAATTTATTTTTTCCACCATTGGTAACACTATTGAAATTATAACGAAAATCAGTGAAAGTATGTTCCATAGCAGGAATACTTGCGCGTGCCGCTTCAAAAATTTCATAAGCACTTTGTTTGATATTACATTGTTGCTTTGGTGATTTTGTGAGAATCTCGGAGAGTTCCGTATTGATAGTTTTTGCATAGGTTGTCATCTCGGGAATAGGACCACTCTGAATGGCACAAGTATTGGTATTTGCAAAAGTTGTATTCACGCCAAAAATTCCGAGACTTCCCAGAATTCAGAGAAAAGCGAGAATTTTTGGAGAATTTTTTTTCATAAAATTATCGAACAGGAATATTGTCAAGTTTTTTCTCTTGATCGAGAATCTGATTGATGATATCAAGCATTGCCGCGGTAAATGCGGAAATTTCATTTACTTGTGTAGAGAAACCGCTATAGTGTTGTTTGCGGAATTCTTCTAAAAGAATCTGGGAACAATTGGTATTATTAGTGAGTTGTGTCGTGTCCTGAGGATCGGTTGGCAATACGAGATTTTTGAGATTTTCTGTATTGGAAGCATTATTTTCCACAAAAGAAGTTCCGAGAATGCTTGCATTTTTCTTTTCATCAGTAGAAAGTTTGGCACTGATCATAGCACATCGATACATAGTATCAAAATCTTGCAATTGTTTTTGTGGAGTTTGTTCCTCCTTGAAAGTTTTGGTTATTTGTGGAGAATTGTGTATAAAAGTTTGACCACCAGCAACTTTTTTTGAAAATTTTGTATTCAAAAACGGAAGTTGAAAACTGTTGTTATTCATTTTTTGAGCTGAGAGGTCTGACCAAGAAATTTCTTCAGTTTTTTCAATATGCTTATTAAGAATATCTTCAATGGAATTGCCACCTTTTCCTCCAGTGAGGAGATTTTGTGAACCAATATTGGTACCAATAGTGATACAAAAAATCCCATTACAAGGCAATTTACTTGCAAAATCTTCTTTTTCTTGCGTATCAGAATTTGAATTGCTATCGGAAGTGTTATTTTCATTTGCAGTATTATTGTTTTTTCTTGCAAAATTATTAGAGTAATCGGCACCAACATTTCCTGATTTTTGTCCTCATAATGCGGAATTCAAATCCTTTAGAAAATCATCAGTCATCATATTGTTGACCGCGGCAGAGGAATTGCCATCAGGAGTACACATAGCAGACCAATTTCCTAATCACGTGATAATGCTATCGGTACTACTTATATTATTGATAGCAGTATTTTGAATAGAATCATTGTCTGTAGTTGTGGTGTTGGAATTGGAAACATTGTTAGTATTGCTTGTTTTATTGAGAATTTCTGGGGTTTTTCCTTTGAGAAAATCAGCAATGGTATTACTAGCAGCATTGGCAGTGCCATTGTATGTGTCAGGTTTTGTAAAGATAATTGCATTGATTTTTTCAATATCAGTAATAATATCAAAGTCAGAATTGCTGGTATTTCCATCCATATAAAGACCTATAGATGCACTATCTTCCAGGGTTTTTTGTTGTTCTTTTGCACTATCCTTAATTCTGGCGTATGTAGAATTGAGACAGGAAGTAAGTTTCTGGAGCTCTTCCGTGGAAAGTGGAGTTTTTGCCATTCTTGTAAATTTTTCGATATTTCCTTTTTCAAGATCTTCGAGCATTTCTTGATTGATTGGTTGCGTATCAAGCCAAGCCACTTCGCCACGACAACTTTTTCCAAATTCTCGAAAACTTGAAAAATCCTGCAAGCGTCTTTGTGTGAGTTGAGTTGCAAGAGAGTCGCCCGCATCATCAATTTTTGAATAAAATCCTAAACTTTCTGCATGGAGATTATTAGGCACACTGAAAATAATAAAAAGTGCAAGCAAAAATGTGAGAGTTCAGTTTTTCCAATTCATACGTGTATTGTACTCTATTTTTATAAAAAAAGCAATTTTTTCAGAAAATTTTTCTTGCCAAAAACAAAAAACTTGTATAATAAAAGCACTTTATCTTTTAAAATAACTTTTATGAAAAAAGTGTTGATTGCACTTGCTTCCCTTGTGGTACTTGCGTCTTGTGGAAATAATGCTACTACAGAAACGGTTACTCAAGTAGAAAATAAGGCAAAAATTGCTCGTACGGAAGATGGGGCTATTGCTTACGGTGAGGGTCCAGCTCGTGTTCAGATTTTTGCGGATTTTCAGTGTCCATATTGTCAAACAGCTGATTCTACAGTAACTCCAATTTTTGAAGAATTGGCGGAAGCAGGGAAGATTACTCTTGAATATCGTCAACTTCCTCTTGATATGCATCCTAATGCCTTTGCTGATGCAAATGCAGCACTTTGTGTGGCTGAAAATAACCTTGATTCATATCGTGCCTACAAAAAAGCTCTATATGGTCTAGAAAAATCAAAAGCAGGAGCTTCGGTAAATAATTCAGAACGTATTGCTCTTGCAGATAGTCTTGGAATTACTACTGATGCACTCAAGAATTGTATCAATAATTCTGAAAAATCTGATCTGGTAAAAGCAGAACAAAAATATGCGGCTGATCGCAATATTACAGGAACTCCAACGTATTATCTTGATGGACAACCTCTCAATAGTGCTGGTCTTCAGACAAAGGCTGATATTATAGAATTCTTTGATCTGTATCTTGCTAAGAATTATGCTCCGACAGTAACAACCGAAACCACTGAAACTACATCTACTGGAGTGGTTGATGATACTGATGATGGCATTGGAGGTGTGACAGAAATTGCACCAGAAGATGCAACAGTAACAGTAACTGGTTCTACAAATTAAAAATATATTACCAATATTATAATAGTTATTGATAATATACTCTATTTCATTTTCCCTGTCTCTTTTTATCAAGGAGGATATAAGGCTAAATATGGGATACTAGAGATTTTTTTAATAAGATAAAAGCCATCAATATATTGTTGGTGGTTTTTTGGTGGAAAATTTTTGCCTGAAATTATTACTATTTTTTTAGCTTCCCTGCGAGGAAAATCTAGGGAGAAAAATATTTATAAATTATAAATAAAAATTATTTTTCAATAAAGATGCAAGAGGCTTGATTTTATTTTTTAAAAAAATTTTTTTA
>JBHBSX010000083.1:0-2511 GCA_041779175.1 Candidatus Altimarinota bacterium
AATTATTTTGCTAATTCTTCCAAAGTTCTTATCGACGATGTAAGAATGCTTTTAACAGACAGAATTGTGGGAAATATTGCAAATATTTTTGCAAATAAAAAATATTCTTACAATGAAGTTGATTCCAAAACTCTCGAAATTGCCAAAGAACTGCTTGAAGCCACAAAAGAAGAATTCTTGAAACTCGGGCTTGAATTGACGGATTTTAGAATTGAAGATATCAATTTTTCTGAAAAAACTGAAGGATTTATTGATAAAATTACTGATAAAAAAGCGGATATTGCGTCTATCAATGCGACGGCTAATATCGACAATTCTGCAATGAAAAATTTCAAAGAACTGGAAACTCTCAATATTATGAGCAAATCTGCAGAAAATGGCGGTTCTGGAAGTGATGCTATGTCTGCGGGGCTTGGTATGGCTATGTGAGCCAAAATGGCAGAAAATTTTGGACAAAATTCTTTCCAAACTCAAGATTCTTCCGAAGAAAAACTCGCAAAACTCAAAAATCTTTTTGAAAAAAATCTTATTTCAGAAGATGAATACAATGCGAAGAAAAAGGAAGTTTTGGAACATATTTAATTTATAAAATATAAAAATATGGAAATTTCAAATAAAAAATTACAAGAATTTATAGAAATTTTAAAAAATATCAATCCAAAAGAATGCATAAGTATTTCTTTAAATAAATCTAAAAAAACTTCACTCACTGAAAGTAAGTTTGCTGGATTACCTTTTATTCCAAAAGACTGAGAAATTCCTACAAATTCAGAAGGAAAGCAATTATTTCTCTTGGCTCAAATCAATTGCGAAGAACTACCAGAAAATAATTTCTATCCAAAAAAGTGAATTTTACAATTTTGGATTTTATGTGATGATGTGTATGGACTGGATTTTGATAATCAAATTTCCAATGAAAATAAAAGAATTATTTATATTTCGGATTTAAAAAATGGACTTTCAGAGGAAGAAATCGCAGAAAAATATCAACCTTTTGTTGAGGATAATGATTATTGTTATAGTCCTTTTTATAAAAAAGATGCGGAATTTTCGCTCAATTTTGAGAAAAAAATGAAGTGAATTTCTACTTCTGATTTTCAATTTGATCAAATTTTTACAAATAAATGGAATGAATTTTTTCCAGAAAATATTATAGAAGATATATATGATTTAGATGATGAAATTATGGAAGAAATTTGGGATACTCTGACTGATGATGCAAATCATCAAATCTGAGGTTATCCATATTTCACTCAACAAGACCCGAGAGAATCAGAAAAATATCAAAAATATACTGAAATGCTCTTGCAAATTGACTCAGAATTTTCTGATAAAGAAAAAAAATGGGATATTATTTGGTGAGACTGTGGTGTTGCAAATTTCTTTATTTCAAAAGAAAATTTGGAAAAAT
The DNA here is from genome assembly GCA_041779175.1 of Candidatus Altimarinota bacterium. Lineage (GTDB taxonomy): Bacteria > Patescibacteriota > Gracilibacteria > BD1-5 > UBA2023 > GN02-873. The sequence goes on from JBHBSX010000083.1 coordinate 1,412, forward strand.
TGGATTTTAGTGAAGTTTTATATAATTGGGATTGTTCATAAAAATTTTTAAAAAAGAGGCTTAAAAACCTCTTTTTATTTTGTTCCAAAAATCTTATCGCCCGCATCACCCAATCATGGCATAATATAGCCATTTTCATTGAGATGACTATCAATGGTAGCTGTATATAATTCCACATCAGGATGAGCATTTTTGAGTGCTTCTATACCTTCTGGCGCGCACACAAGTGTAAGGATTTTGATTTTTTGGCATCACTTTTGTTTAAGCAGATCAATAGTTGCAATCATAGAACCGCCCGTCGCCAACATTGGATCCACCACAATAGCAATTCTGTCTTCAATATTTTTGCAAATTTTTTGAAAATAGGGAACAGGCTTAAGAGTTTTTTCATCACGATAAATCCCCACAACACTGATTCTTGCACTCGGAATATGTTCAAGAACACCATCCATCATACCAAGTCCCGCACGAAGAATAGGAACAATTGTGATTTTTTTGCCTTTTATTTGCTCTACTTCAATAGCATCTGATGACCACGATTTGATAGCAGTTTTTTCCATTTCCATATCAGCCGTTGCTTCATAAGTCAGCAAACTTCCAATTTCTTTGGCAAGATCACGAAAATCCTTGGTGCTAATATCTTGTGCGCGCATAAGCCCAATTTTGTGCTTAATAAGCGGATGTTTTACCTCAACTATTTTCATAAACAAAAAGTTAAAAATAAACATCTCTATTATAAAGATTTTTACAAAATTACAAACCTCTTTTTATTTTTTGCAAATCATATTTGCTACACTCAAAAAATTCTAAAATTTCTTCAAAAATTTTTTCCGCTTTTTCTGAATTATTATGTTTGAGATTGCAAACAAAAATATCAATACTTATATATCAAAATTCTGGCCAAGTATGAAAACTGATATGGCTTTCGGCAAGCGCAATAATTCCCGTAATTTCATTTTTCTGATCAAAAGTTTGATAAAAATTTCACATTTCTGTGAGATTATTTTTTACAATAATTTCACTAAAAAAATTTTTTAAAATTTTTTCATCAAAAATATTTTTCTCAAAATCAATTTCTTTCAAATCCGCGATTATATGCA
>JBHBSX010000084.1:0-6170 GCA_041779175.1 Candidatus Altimarinota bacterium
AAAAAAATTTAAAAAACAAGTAAAAATACAAAAAAATTTTAAAAAATCCCAAAAAATGGGATTTTATTTTCTTTCAAAATGCAAAATTGCCGTATCAATTGGTATGAGATATTCTTCTCCTTCTGTCATATTTTCTTCTCGGAAATTTTCCGTAATATCGATTTTGGTGCCATCGAGTTTTTCAGCCGTTACTTTTTTGATATCAGTAATCCATGCAAAAAGATTGATGGCGCCATTTCCGAGAACAATATATTTTCCATCGATATTTTGATACGCACTTGCATAGGTTGAATAAATCTTAGTTTCTATGTTTCCAATGGTAATCGGAGTGTCTACTGGATATTGGATTCGAAGTGAAGTAGTATCATCTTTTGAGAGAGTATAGCTAAAATCTACAGGTGTATATGTACACATAATATCCTGATACGACCATCTTTCAGGAATGAGATTTCCAAATATTTGCCAACCATAAAACATTGGAATATTTGTATCAGCAATTTTTCCTTGATGAAATTGGCGTTTTGAAATCAGGCTTGGATTCGCCTCGACAGCTAGTGGATGATAGATTTCAAGACTATCAAACATTGGCTTTCCATCTTTGAGCGGCGGAGTACAGAAGTAATTTTTTATAAATAAATTTGGATACTTAATAGGAAAAAGAGGGTTTTCTTCGACTTGATAATAATTATCAAAAGTTATATGCTCGCCACGAGAAACTACGGTTTTATTCGTATTTTCCGTGAGATATGGATTATTGTTGGCTGGATCAATGAAAATAGGAAGAGAAAATTCATAATGTGCAGCAAATGTTTGTGGAGTGTAGCTGATAGCAAGAAGGAGTAAGATAAGAAATTTTTTCATAATATATAATTAAGTTCTCGTTAAAAATATTATATAAAAAACTTGATTTTTCAATTTTTTTGCATAAATATTCTAGTATTTGACTCAGAATTTTCGCATAAAATAAATTCCAACCTTTCGGTTGGAATTTATTAAATATTGTTAACATCAATTTGGATTCCAGGTCCCATAGCATTACATACAAAAAGAGTTGTAATGAAGTTTGAGCTTCCTTTCACGCCAGAAGGGCGAGAATCTTTCATAGTTTTTACGAAATATGCAATATTTTCTGCAAGTTTTTCATTACCAAATGAAAGTTTACCAACAATTGAGTGAACATTTCCTTGTTTGTCGTTCTTGAATTCAAAACGACCTTTAGAGATTTCTGTAGCAATAGTCACAAGATCATCACCAACAGTACCAGCCTTTGGATTTGGCATCATACCTTTTGGTCCGAGAATCTTAGCAACCTTACCCATTTTTCTCATCATACCAGGAGTAGCGATAGCGATATCGAAGTCAATGTGACCTTGAACTACAGAATCAATAAGATCTTCTGCACCAGCAACAACTACACCAGCTGCTTTGAGTTCTGCTTCATTTCCAAGATCTGTAAACGCAGCAATACGCTTTGTTTTGCCGGTTCCGTGAGGAAGAGAAATTGTAGAACGAACGATTTGATCAGCCTGACGAGGATCAATATTGAGATTAAAGTGAATTTCAATAGTTGGATCAAACTTTACAGTGTTTGTTCTTTCAAGAAGATCAACAGCTTCTGTAAGAGTATAGAGACGATCCTTTTCAATAAGGCTCGCAGCTTGCTTAAATTTCTTTCCGTGAAATTTTGCCATAATATAAAAATAAAAAAAATAAATTGGTCCAAGCGTCCGATATGAACTCCCATTTTTATGGACAAACATATTATATTATTTTTTTAAAAAAGCAAGGAATTTTTTGAAAAATATTTCTCTATGGGATATGATTTATTTTTAAAATTTTTTTAAAAATAAAAACGAACAATTATTGATTTATAATTGTTCGTTTTTTTGAATTTATTTATTCGCAAGATTTCTAAAAAAATCTCATGAATGTTTTTCGGAGATATGAATTCTATCGATATTATAATAATTTTTTCTATTCCAATAAAAATAATCTCCATAATGGGTGGAAAATCCAAGCGAATAACCACATCATTTTGTAAAGCGTATTGTGTTGTTTCCTATGAGCCCATATGGATAAATCATGATTTCTACAGGTTTTTGAATAATTGCTTCCAATTGTGTTTTAGAATCACATATTTCTGATTGTGCTCGATGAAGGGGGCCATAATTGAGTTTTGGATGAGTGATGGTATGGCTTGCAATAGTGAATAATGGATTATTTGCCAATTCTTTGAGTTGATCTTCATTGATAAAATTTGGCGAATTGATAGTTCCAGAAATAATTCCAAAAATAAATGGTACTTGATATTGGCTGGCAATGGGTGCAAGTTGATAATAATTATCCTCCCAACCATCATCAGCTGTAAAAATCCAAACATTATCTCAAGGAAAGCAATTATCTTTCATGGCTTTTACAAAGTCATCACCATTCATAAGTGTAATTTTTCCTTCTTGTTTTAATTCTGAAATTGCTTGCGTTTGTTCATGAAATTTTTCTGGATTGATAGAAAGTGCTTTGAGTACTGCTGAATCACTTGATGAAGAATAGCGAATATAGTGATACATGAAAAATTGCATTTTTGGATTTTGAATACATGAACTTGAATTTTCTTTTTGAGAATTGTTTTCATGATTTGGGGTATTGTCGGTTGTCTGAGAAATTCATGAAAATGGGTAATTTCCTGAATTATTTTCTATGATTTGCGGAGTGAGTGTTGGCTTTAGAATGATAGCTCCTTGTGCATGAGTTGTGGAAATATAGAAGGATACTAATAGCAAAATAATTAAAAATTTTTTCATAAGATTAAAAAATTGCCAGAAATAAATTTTGTATTATATTTTTATTTGTTTGCAAGATTTTCAAAAAAATTTGCATCAGTATCATGATTGATGCGAACTCGATTGATGATATATTTTTCAAGTTGATTCCAATTGAGTTCTTTTCCAAAATGTGTTGACCATGCAATGCTATAGCCACATTTTTCAAGGTGTTTGATACTATTTGATCAGATTTTACCAAGTGGAAAAATAAACATATTTACAGGTTTGTGTATGAGATTTTCTAGTCTTTCACGAGAGCTACAAATTTCAAATTCTTCAGTTTTATCATTGAGCGTTGAATGATCAAGATGATGTACTGTATGCGATGCAATAGTAAAAAGTGGATTTTGAGAAAGTTCTATAACTTGCTTATCTGTTACAAATCATTTTTTATTGATAGAATCTTCAATAATTCCAAAAATAAAAGGAATTTGATAGTTGTGTGCAAGTGGCGCAAGATTTTCAGCATTATCTATCCATCCATCATCAGCTGTAAAAAGCCAAATATTGTCAGAAGAAAAGCAATTTTCTTTAAAAGATTTTTCAAAAGTTTCTCCATTCATAAGTGAAATTTTTTTCTCATCAGCAAGTTTTCTGATTATTTTCATATGACTTTCAAAATTGCTTGGAGTTACGGAAAGCCCACGAGTGGTTGGAGTATCATTAGGATCGTCATGTCGTACATAATGATACATAAAAGTAGTGATTTTCGGATTTTTTATACAATTTTTTTGAGAGTTTTCTGTGAGTATGATTGGAGAAATAGTGGTATCAGGAATTGATGAAAAGCTTATAGTAGTGTGACTTTGTAAAAATAAAATACCTAATAAAAAACAAAAGAGAAGAAGTCAGATTCAGGATAATGATTTCATAAATGTGTATTTGTAAGATTTTATTTGACGATTTCTCCTGGAAGGGTTGTAGTATTTGTTTCGAGTACGCGACCAGGATAAATCAAAGTATTAATTCCAGTATGAACATTGTCGCCGATAATAGTTCCAAGTTTTCGACGACCAGAATCAATAAGTTTTCCTTTATTCATAACGCGAATATTTGTGTTGTCATGACGGAGATTTGCTACTTTTGTGCCTCCACCAAGGTTAACATTGTTTCCAATAATACTATCGCCAATATAAGAAAGATGAGGAATTGCGGAATTATCACCGATATAAGAATTTTTACATTCTACAAAAGCTCCAATTTTTGAATTTTTTCCAATCATGGTATTGCCACGAATATAGGCATTTGGTCCAATAATAGCATTTTCGCCAATATATACATTTCACTCAATATATGTCCCAGATTTGATAATTGCTCATTTTTCAGCAAAAATATTGCCATGAATAGTTACATTAGGTTCAATAATTGTTCAATTTTCAATGTTATTTGTATACGAGCCAATAATATTATCAGTGGCTTTGAGTAAATCCCAAGGATAGCCAATTGTGAGCCATTTTCCGTCAGCTTCCACAACATTATATTTTTGTTCTTGTATATATTTGTCAATCAAATCAGTGATTTCTAATTCTCCACGAGGTGAGAGGGGAATTTTTTCTAAATCATCAAAAATACTAGAATCAAATTTATGGATTCCAATATTAGCAAGATTTCCATAGCTTGTATCAGTCGGTTTTTCTATAAGTCTAATAGCCTTTCCTTCGGAATTTTTTTGAAAAATACCAAAATCTGAAGGATTTTCTACGCTTTTACAAAGGGTGGCAAATCCAGAAAAATTTGCAATTTTCTTAATATCACCACCAGAATATAGATCATCTCATGAAAGCACCACAAAATCTCACTCAATCTTTCCTTTGAGTGATAAAATAGCTGCTCCAGTTCCAGCAGTTTCAATTTGATCAATATAATGAATTTTTTTTCCAAGAAAAATATCGCCAAAATATTCAATAAATTTTTCTTTTTTATACTTTACAATGATAAAAATTTCATCAAAAATATCAATTATTGATCAAATATTATGTTCAATAAGAGTTTTTCCACAAACTTTAAGAAGTGGTTTTGGTGTTGTATCCGTGAGTGGGCGCATTCTTGAGCCTTCGCCAGCTGCCATGATAACAAGATGCATAACTTCAAAATAAAAATAAAAACGCTCATAAAATACGACTTTTTGAGCGTTTGTAAAGTAAAATTTTAAAAAAATTTACTAAATGGTATAAAATGGGATAGTAAGAAAGCTTTTTCATTGAAATTGTGAAGCTAAAACCTGATTTTCATTGAGAAACATTCCGTATTCTATGCGATCTCCATAACTTTCATAAAAACTTTTCATAGTTTGTGAAGTGTTTTTTGGTGCAGTAAAATCAACTTCAATAGGTGTGAGCATGTGATTTTCCTTATTTTCTAGTACAAAAGCCAATTCTGTTCCTGATTTTTTCTTCCAAAAGAAAATATTGTGAGAAGCTCCAATTTTGCGTGATAATTCTAGAAAAATAAAATTTTCTATAAGAGAAATTCGAGAATTCCCCATTCCATAGGCCTGTCCCATAGTGCCACGATAATATGCTAAATCACTAAAATAATATTTTTTATGACGAGAAAGCTCCTTTTCGGGATTTTCGCAAAATGGTTCAATAGTTGTGATAATGTTGTATTTGAGGAGAATGTCAAGATATTTTGCGACTTTTCGGCGAGAAATATTGAGACTTTTTGCAATATAATCCTCTTTAAAAAGAGAACTAATATTCATAGCAATAGTTCCAATAAAATTTTGAAAATCTTCTTTTTCTTTTTCGAACAATTCTTCATTGATAATTGCACATTTTTCTAGAAATTTTTCAATAATTTTTTCTGGTTCTGAAATATTTTCCACAAAACTTCCAGATTCAAGATATTGTTTTGAGAGTTTTTCTAGATTTTCAAAATTACTTTTTCCGCTCAATACTTCCTTCATGGTAATTTTTTCATCAAAATTCTCACTGTATTCACGAAAAGAAATACTTGAAATAATAAAATCAACAATATTTTCCTCAAAAACTTCTTCAAAAGTTGAGAAAATAATTCTATTTGTCATAATATTTTCCGATTCCAAAAATTCTTTGAGGTTTTCAAAAGAAAAAATTTCTGTACAAAAAATCACAGAATCAAAGACTGAATTTGAAAATTTTTTTAAAAATTTTTTGATTTCTTTTTTATTTAGAGGGGTAATAAGGAGAATATTTTGATTATTTTCTTGAAGTTTTTCTGTAATTGTAGACAAAAAATGAATATTATTGCTCCCGAAATTCCCCATAATACGAATATGAGAAAGGGGATTTTCTCAGGAAAAATCCATAAAGTCTTGTATAATATTTGCTTGAGAAAAAGACATATTTATAAATTATTTTCTTCATT
>JBHBSX010000085.1:0-4154 GCA_041779175.1 Candidatus Altimarinota bacterium
ATAAAGATTTTTTGTATAAAATTTTTGAAAAAATTGTGAAATGCTCTGATTTTTGTCAAAAACCTCAAAAACAAAATCTAACACCCGATCTTGCGAAAACGATTTGAGGGGGATTTGTTGATGATTTTCTTGCTGATTTTGAATTGCATAAAAATCAATTCCCATAAAAATATCAAGAAAAATATCCGCATCATCAAGCGTAAAATGATTTTCAAACAAAGAATATTCCAATACATTTCTCGCCGAAGAATACGACAACAATTCGGTTCGTTTTACAATAAATTGAAACAAGAATTTGGCGGATTTTTCGAGTTTTTCTTCTTTTGTTGGGAAGAAAGAATCATCAAAAATATGAGACTTAAATATTTCAAAATCTGAACGCAAAGCACGAAGTTCTGACTCAATTTGATATTTTTGCCTAAAAAATTCCTCATCACAATCTTTATAGAATTCCAAATCTTCAAGAAACTTGACAATAGCGTAATAATATTTACTCTTTGGATTTTTTTGCAGATTATTGACAATATCTTGTCTCAATTCTCGCGTTTGATAGATATAAATATTTGTATAAATATCAGAGATTCCCGAGAGAAATTTTTCAGAAATTTTTTCTAAATCCTGAATTGTTTGTAAAATTTTTTCAGAAAAAGGATTAAAAATATTTTGATATAACAAAAAATATCTTAAATTCTCAAAATATCACAACACACCCTCAAAATCCTCATAAAATCGAAATAATTCTTCATAAGTATGAAATGTATGATTTTTCATACTATAATTTTTTAAAAATTTTTCAGAGCTTTTCACGAAAAAATCCCAATCTTGTAGAAATTTTTTATCTTCAAGACTGGAATAATATTCAGATAAATCCCATTGTGGTTGTATTTTTAGAGTTTTTCAATTCATAAAAATTTTATAAGAACTTCACGAGTGGCAAGAATATCGCCACGAGCCGTATGTGCTACATATGGCTCTACACCAAGCTTTTCAGAGAGGCCACCTGGCTTTGAAAGACTCGTTGACTTGTAAGGCAATTCCTCACCCTTGTAACGAGCAATAGCATTGTGTTGATTTGCAATTGATTTGGTATCAATAATATCAATTCCAAGTTTCATATAGAGCGAGCTTTTGCGCGCATGGTGAAAAACCGAAGCCAAAAACGACAAATCAGCTGTCACATATTGCCCTACAATAATAGGATCCTGATCTTCATCAAAATAAGTATGAAAAAATCCCTCAAAAAACTCACAGAATTCCTCATAACTTTTTCCTTTAGCAATACGATCAAGCGAAAAGCCATTATAAGTAAGCGCTTCAGGATCAATCACTACGCTTGGTGGCGGACACAAATCCATGAAAAATTCTCAAATAATTTCAAATTTTTCATCAAGAACCATCATTCCTACCTCAATAACACCATGTTTAAAAGGATTAAGACCTGTCATTTCAAGATCCATAATTAAATATGTTCACTTTTTTGTTTGCTTTTCCATATAAAACGAATAATATATAGGTCATTCTATCACAATATATTCTCTTGTCAATATTATTATGCCAAAACCTTTTCAAGTTCGTGACAAATATTTTCTGGAAGCCAAAAAACTCGGCTATCGTGCACGAAGTGCCTTCAAACTCTTGGAAATTCAAGATAAATATCATCTTATAGAGCCAAAAATGCGCGTACTCGATGTCGGTGCTGCACCGGGAAGTTTTTTGCAAGTTATCGCCAAAATCGTCGGTCAAGAAGGCCTTGTTGTTGGTATTGATTTACAAAAAATTGATCCAAATTTTTGATTTGGAAATGTACATCTTTTGCAAGAAAGTATTTTTGAATATGAAAAAATTATTCTTTTTTTGCAAAGCATAGGGAAAAATAACAAAGAAACGAATCACAATTATCAAGAAAAATTAAAAAATTTTGATAAAAATTCTTTTGTTATAGACGAAAATATAGAATCATATCAATTCGATCTTATTACTTCTGACATTGCTCCAGCAACAAGCGGAATGACGGGAATTGATCAGTACAAATCAGTAGAACTCAATCTCGCTATTCTTGAAGTTGCTAAAGTTTTTCTCAAAAAAGACGCAACACTCGTATTAAAAGTCTTTGTTGGTGAAGATGTTGATGATCTTATTGGACCAATTAAGCAAAATTTTAAAAAACTTTCTCGCCTCAAACCAAAAGCCTGTCGTGATCGAAGTTTTGAAGAATATTTTATTTGTCAATGAAAAAAATAATATGCTGATTTCTCTTGAAAATATTTGACATTCTTATAATCACAAACTTTTTGAAAATATTTCAGAAAAAATTGATCTTGGGGATTTTGTAGCATTATATTGACCTTCAGGTGTTGGAAAAACGACATTTTTGCAAGCATGTTGACAACTTTTGACACCAAAAGAATGAAGTATAACTTTTCATACTTTTCTTACTGATAGACAAAAATCCTTTTGATATGCGTTTGTTTGAGGACCATTTTTTGAAGAAATGTCAGTTCGTGACAATATTCTCTTTTTGTCAGTTTTTAGTAATGTCGACATTGATTTGGCGAAGTATGACGAAATGTTAGAATTTTTTGAAATGAAAAAATTTGAAAATTCACTCGTAAAGTCACTTTCCGTTGGACAAAGAGAAAGAGTTAATATTATTCGCGCCTTTGTGCACAATCCTCGAGTTATTATTCTTGACGAACCTGGAAGTAACCTTGATGATAGGCTTTTTCAAAAACTTTTTCAATTTTTTCAAAAAGAAAAAAAATCTTGAAAAAATGCAATTATAATCGCAACTCACCACTCACAATATCGCGAACTTGCCAACAAAATTATCAATCTTGAACTTATTGAAAATGATTAAATTTTTTCTGACACATATTCTCAAAAATCCGATTCGAAGCCTTTCGATTATTATAAGTATTTTTATACTTTTTGTAACTATTACAGGAAGTTTTTATCTCTATAAAAATGTAGCATCAGCTATAGAGTATTATGCTTCACATGGGAATAATGAGCGACGAGTTACTATTGCCGCCTCGAGCAATCTTCTCAATATTTTCAATTCTGAAAGTGGAATGAAAGAATCAATTGTAGAAGAGATTGAATCCGATTCTATGCTGGAAGATATTCAGATTTTTCGATTAGTAAGTATTCCTGTAAGTGCCAAATTTGGGTTTTTTGCATTTTCTATGGAAAGTGATATTCCTGTATTTTCTGTGACTGATTCAGCGCTTACTGGTGCAACTATTCCTGTAGGAATGTCTCGAACTATGATCGATCTTTATAATACACAATTTGCAGGAAGCTCAAATCTTTTTCCGCAAATGCGAGAAAATTTTTTAAAATGACAAAAAATAGAATTTACTTTTGGTAAATCTAAAATTTTTCAATCATCAGATGTAGTTGCCGAACCAATTATTGGAACAATAACCACTATCAATCATGATTTTCCTGGGCTTGGACTTGTACTTCCCGAATCCATTGTCCGCGAAAAAATGAAAGAAATTGGCTATTCTCTCGGAACGCCATACAAAGTAGTTGCATATATCAAAAACCTTGATGATAAAGCCGCAATTGAACAAAAATATTCTGGAACACTAACTACACGATTTGAAATTGATGAAATTACTGAAACTAAAAAACGAATCTCTATTGCTGGAAGCATTTTATTTGTTGTTGGTGGCGCAGTTGTGTTGATGTTTTCGGTATTTTTCTTATTTTTATTGGGTGGATATTTTCGTGAAAGAAAGGATGTTTTTCGTCTTATTTCCCTTTTTGGACTGACATCGCTCAAATCATATATTTTGACGATTGGCGAACCATTATTATTTTCTGGAATAGCAATTTTTCTCTGAATCATTGCAAGTAGTATTTTTGCAAAAATTTTTCACCCGCAAATTGCAATATTATTAGAGCAAAATGGCATATTATTTCCAACCTTTGCTCTTGAATTCGGGAAAATCATATACTTTGGAATTATTACTTTGGCTTGTATTTTTGTAGTTATTTTAATTTTAGAATGGAAAAATAGAAGAAAATTTTTGATAAAATAATTAAGAAAATTTTACAGTAAGCAAAATATTTTGTTTACTGTTTTTTTAAAATCCCAAAAACAAAAATATTTAGCATTTTAAACACTTTCAAAAAAATCTTTAAAA
>JBHBSX010000086.1:0-8099 GCA_041779175.1 Candidatus Altimarinota bacterium
AAATTTTTTAAAAATTTTTAGAAAATTTACTATAAAAATCCTCCATACCTTGCTATGATGTTATTGGTGTAAGGTTGTTAGAAAAATAGCACAGGATAAATGAAAGACGGCTTGCTTTGCTAAATAATAGTCTTTTCAAATGAAAAAGTAACACAAAGATTGAGTTTTTTATAATATTTTTCGAAAAAAATTTTTAAAAAAATGTAAATATGATTTGAAAAGAAAATAATCATATGACAGAAAAATATAAAAATAAAGAAAAAATATTTGACATATTTATATTTTTATTTATAATAAAGATTCTTGTTCGGGCCAACCTTCTGAGCTACGAAAGTGTTTTATGGGGAAAAACCATGAAAATCCATTCAGTATGGAGTGGTGATGGCATTACGGTGGAGCCAGACACCATTTCGCGACGTACTTTTTACGGCATCTTGACGGCCGTGTTGTTATGGGGCTTTGTTCTAATGAGTATCATCTCTTTGATGACATTGGAAGCAAAGTTTACTGTAATTGAGTTTTTACTAATTGGGCTAGTAATCCCTCTTGTAGGAATTTGCTTGTCTGCTTTTAGTAAAAAACCAACTATTTCTTTTGTTGGGTTCAATTTGGTTGTGGGGGGTTTGGCTGCTGTTATAGGGCCAGCTTTAAATATACATGCCAGCAAGCACCCAGGTATCGTCTTGGATGCAATAATCCTGACAGCGGTCATTACATGTGTCATGGGTGCCTCGGGGGTTATATTTCCTCGGTTCTATAGAAGGATCGGTGGAATGCTCTTTGTGGCATTATTGGCGGTGGTGATCGTGTCTGTGTTGGGTATATTCTTTCCGTTCTTTGACTTTGGATGGGTGGCGTACCTTGCGGCTGGGGTATTCTCGTTGTATATCGGATATGATATGCATAGGGCAACTGTTATTCCAGCAACAGTAGATAATGCTATTGATGTTGCGGTGGCATTATACGTAGACATCATAAACCTCTTCCTACAAATCCTGAAAATTCTTGCTAGTAGTGATGATTAGGGATTCTTAACCAAATTACAAGAGGTCCTTGCTTTATTGGGGGCCTCTTTTTTTGAATTTTAAGTTTATCTAAATATCTTAATTTTTTTATTAAGTTTTTTTAGTTTTTGATATCATGAAATACATAGTGAATATGCATAATGGGGAAAATGCAATAAATATACTATAATTAAAAATATAAATTTTTTAAATTTCAAATTTATATTCTCATCCATTATATAATGAAATAAAATCAATTTTGAATTGCAGTTTTTTATTAAAAAAAATCTCCAGTTTTTTTTAATTGAAGTGTTGTTTATATTTTCTAAGTTATGGTGATGTGGGTGGATATACAGAAGGATAATTGTCATTTATATATTTTTTTAAAATTTATATAAATTCCTAAAATTAGAAGAGAGTCAAAAGTAGTATAATTGTTGGTCTTTATTTTGTTAAAATTTAAAATAAATAGAATTATTTCATAAAAACACTAGTAATAATCGTTAGTGTTTTTATTTTATTCAAAACTCCTAATATTTCACTTTTAGTGTTTATTTATCCTCACTTAAATGAGGATAGGAAGTGTGTGGCAAATATAAATTCTTAAGAAAAATTTTTAAAAAATATAAAATCAAAAAATCTCTCATAAGTTCTAATGACATGAGAGATTTAAAAGAAAAAGTAATAATAGTTTTAAGCAAAAATATTGCTTGTTAAAAAATTATTGATATGTTGTTGATGACTTTTTAATAGATTTTAATCCTTAAGAGATTGCCATTTCCATTTTTCTATATCTTTGTGATTTCCAGAAAGTAATACGTCTGGCACGGGAAAATTTTCAAAAATTTGTGGTCGAGAATACTGGGGATATTCTTTTTTTTCAAAAATTTTTTCTGAAAAACTTTCTTCTTCAAGTGATTCTTTAGAGAGAACTCCATCTATAAGCCTTACCATACCATCCACAAACACCATTGCGGCTACCTCACCGCTAGAAAGTACATATTCCCCAATGGAGATTTCGGTAATAGGAAAAATATCAAAAATTCTTGCATCAATTCCTTCATAATGTCCACATATAATGATACATTTTTTTATTTTTGAATATTCTTGAAGTTTTTTTTGCTTTAATATTTCTCATCTTGGGGACATGAGAAATATTGGCATATCTCCATATTTTGCAAGAATCTCTCGAATGCAAATAGTAATGGGCTCAATGGTAATGATAGTACCAGCTCATCATCAATAAGGCCTATCATCAACACGACGAGTATTTTTTACAGAAAAATTTGCAAGATTATGTAAATAAAACTGAAAAAGCCCTTTTTTTTGGGCTTGTTTCATAATACTTGAATTGAAATATCATTGAATGCTTTCAGGAAAAAGAGAAACGATGTGTACTTCCATAATTATTGTTCTGTGGTTCCAGTAGAAACTTCTTGTACAATTTGAGATAAATCAAGGGATGAAGTAGCTGAATTAGGAGCTGAAACCTTGTCTACTTTAATGGTAAAATACAAAGTTTTTCCAGCAAGGGCAGGAGTGGTAGTTTCTTCAATATCAAGAGTTTTCTTTCAGTCTTCTGCTGTATGTACTTTTAGAATTTTGATACTAATTTTAGTGCCATTTTCATCCATTTCAGCTATAGCACCATCTTCAAGTGCTTTATTTTCACCTTCTTTATAAAAAGGAGAATTTGTATTAATGACATCAAGTGTTACATTATCTCCTTCAATTTTTGTAACAGTAAAGGTTACACCATTGAATGTTTCAGACATTCCAACGGTTAATTCTTTTCCATAGAATGGAGAAGAAGTTGCAATAAATTCCACTTGAGCACTTGTATCAGTTTTTGAAATAAGTTTTACTGTTGTGCCATTTTGTTCAGCAAGAATATCTCCAGGATTTTTCCCTTCAAAAAGTTGTGCATTTACTTCAGAGAGAGGAATTTCTTCTTGAGTAACACCAAGAACAGAGCTCTTATTTTCTGTGATAGTAAAAACAGGGGCTAAATCTTCATAGTCAACTCCTTCTGTAGTATTTGTTTGTGTGGTATAACCATCCTCTGGAGCCACTGCAACGCTTTTTGTTTCGCCAGCACGCATTCCTATAAGTGCCTTTTCAAAACCAGGAATTACTCCGCCAGCACCAATAGATACAGGAAGGGCTGGTTTTGTAGGATTACCATTTTCATCCATGTTAGAATCAATAATTTCCCCATTTTCATCAGTATCGCGGAGTGAATAGTATACTTCCACAAAACTTCCATTTTCTACAGCAAGATTACTTGTATCAGTAGAACCAGTTTGTGTTGTTCCTGTACTTGTTTCTCCAGTTGCTGTAGAACCAGTTTGAGTTTCAGGAGTTTTGGCGCCACATGATGCTACAAAAGCAAGCATGAGAATAAGAATAATTTTTTTCATAAAAAATATTATTAAAAATACGTCGTTATTATAGGAATTTTTTTATTTTTTCAATGATAAAAGCACTGTATCAATTTCCAAAAATCGTCATAATATATTTTCTTTCATTCATTTTCCGCTTCTATAAGCCAATGTTGTATCACTCAGATTTTTAAAAATTTTTCTCAATTCATTTGCAGAAATTTTACTTTTCAGGCATTTTCCGACCATATATGAATTGATTCCATCGAGTTGCGTCACGATTTGTCACTGTGATAGTCCTAGTTCCTTGAGTGTTAATATATACAAATTTTTTTTCAAAAGGGAAATGAGGCTTGAAAAAAATATTTCCACTTCGCTATAATGAAGATTTTCAGAAAAATTTTTATTCATTTGAAGTGATTTTTTATAATTTTTTTCCATGATAGCATCGATGAAATCAAAGATTTTTTGTCCATCATATTCATGGCAAAAATAACTGACAATATCATCAGTAATAGGAACTCCAGATTTTTCCAATATTTCCAGATTTTTTATACTTCCAAAAATAGCATGTCCAAGCATAGGATTGGAGTTTCACTTTTCACGATTTTTTTCTGCAGACTCATATGTATAGAGAATTTTTTTTAAAATATTTTCCGACAGTTCTGTGAGATTGAGCCAATTGGAAATATGAAAAGAAAGATTGTATTCTACTACTTTTGCATGTTTCTGGAGCCAAGATTTGAGATTTTCTTCTCACTCACCAAGGCTGTGAAAAATCAGAAAATCATTGTCTGAAATATTTTCAATATTTTTTTCAAGAATGTCAACAAATCATAGTTTTGTGTTTTTTTCTTTGCTTTTCGAGGTACTTTTTGTATTATTTTTTGTAGCTCGTGCCTTTTTCTCTTTTCCTCCAAAAAACACAAACATTCGTTTTTCCTCAAAAAGACTGGCTCCCATGAGTTTGCTTTCTATTTCTTTCCAGTGCTCTTCGTCATCCAGTAATACTTGTTCCACACTTTCTTTTCCGTATTTTTCACGAAAATTTGCCATTTGCCGATTTTTATATTGTTCTATAGCAAGGCTATTGTCGCCACATATGTAAAAAATATTTTGTTTCATATCAAGATTATATACAAAATTTTTTTCGGTCAAATTTTTAAAAAATTTTCAAAAATAAATCCCCAAATAGGGGAGTTATTATGCATTTTTCTTTTTGAGGAGATCACGAATTTCTGCAAGGAGTTCTTCTTGAGTTGGTCCTTTTGGTTCTTCTGGAACTGGACAAGCATCTTCTTTTTCAAATTTTGCTTTTGCAGTATTGATAGCCTTAACTACAGCAAAGATAGCAATAGCTACAATAATAAAGTTGATAGCAATAGTGATAAAGTTACCATATGCAAGAGTAGGTCCAGCCTCTTTTGCCATTTTAAGGGTAGGTTCAGTAACTTTCGCAGCTTCCATAGCAGCTTCAAGTTTTTTAGGATCACCCATAAAAACAAGCATATTAGAGAAATCAATATCCCCAATAAGAGCAGCGATAAGCGGCATAACAAGATCTTCCACTACTGAAGTAACGATTTTACCAAATGCAGCACCGATAATCACACCGACTGCAAGATCAATAACATTACCTTTGAAAGCGAATTTCTTAAATTCCTGTACAACAGACATAAAGAAAATAGTAAAATAAAATAAACATCTGGATTATATAGATTTTTTCTAAAAAGCAACTTTACTTTTTATTTTTTTATATAAAATATTTTTATGAAAAAAATTTTATATAGTATTTTTGTGATTATTATGGGATTTTGTCTCATAATATTTTTGTGGAAAAATTTTTGAAAAAATAATAATTCTGAAATGATTCCAGAAAAAAATCTTGTAAAAATTATAGCAAAAAATCAAAATAATGAAAAAATCTCCGAGAGTTCTGGTTGGAAAATAGGTGATAATATGGTACTTACTGCATTGCATAATGTGGAAAATGAGCAATATTTGTATACAATAAACAATGAAAATTATACAATTTTTGAAAAAAATACGGAAAATGATCTTGCTATTATTGTCTCGAAAAATTTTTCAAAAAATATGCCTGAAACACAGCGAAAAGAAATTTTTCAAAAAATTTTATCAAATGGAAGTATATGAGAGCAAGTATATGCTTATGTCTGGCGTGATGATGCTGTATATATGCTCACTGGTGAGATAATAACACAAGACGCGTTGGTGTTCTGACTGGATGCCTGATGAATTATGAAAAAAATTTTTATAAAAAATCTGACAAATCTGAACGCACGAGAAGGGGATAGTGGTGCTGCTATTCTCACTAAAGATGGAAGAATGGTTGATGTGGTTCATATAGCAAAATAAAATCCCAATATTGGGATTTTATTTTGGTTAGGAAGATTAGTTATTTCCTGGGTTTTGATCAGATGGGGTTGTTGAAGATCTGCTACTCGGTTGAGTTCAGTTTTTAGAATTATCAGCATTTCATGAACCAGCATCTTTTGATGCAGTTTTTATTTCTTCTGTACGAACAGTGCCAATACTGATGGACTGGTTGTTTATTTTATTGATAAGGTCACTTGCTTGATCTGGTGTAAGATTTTTCATATAGTTAGCAAGTCCAGCAAATCAATTCGCCTTCACTGCATCATAAGCTCTTGGATCCAAATCATAGAGTTTAAATGTTTCTGCTATACGAATTTCTCTATTTTTATTATTAATCTCACTTCATAATTTATTGAAGTATTCTATAGATTTTTTCTGTAGATCTTTTGGTTCCTTATAATAATCATCATTTTTTAGCGTTCGTAATGTTTCTTGTACCACATCTCCAGCTCTTGTTACTGTAGTTTTATTGTCTCCTGCAATGTTAATAGAATTAGTAATTTGTTGCTCAATTTTTGTGGAGGTATATGTTGCACCAAATTTTTTACCAGCCGCACTAGCTGCAAATGCATTATTAAGCTTAGTGGTATTTGCGACTTGAGTATATTCCATTGTTTTACCAAGTCCATGTACATTTCCTACAATAGGAAGTGGTACATGTTGTACAGCACTTGCACTCATATTTTTGACACTTTGTCCAAATTTTACGAATGGATCTACAACTGCAGCAATTCCTGTATTGATTTTAGTTGCTGCCATAAAAGCTACCCATATGAATATAAGTGCAATAAATTGAACAATAATAGTTCCGAATCCGCTAAGGAATGTTCATCCGTTTTCTACATTTGTGGGAGCACCTTTTTCTAAGCTTCATTTGAATTCTAGTTCTAGACCACCAATATAGATAGTAGTGACACTTTCTGCTTTTTCTGCAAGGGTACCATCTTGTCCTGTTTTTCCATTGATTTTTTGTACAATTTTATTACTTGGATTTCCCATGATATTTGACATGAGTTCACAAGTTTGTGTTGTCATATTACAAGAATCTTTCTGTGTTGATGCACTAATTCCAGAACTGATAGTGGCTGCAACAATAAGACCAAAAGAAAGTGCCAGTCCTATAACCGCAGGAACAAATGCCAGCCCTACAAATTCCTTAATAGTAAACATTTCAGAAAAACTATCACTTCCTTTCCATTGATCTCGAAAAATGAATTTGAGGCTAAAGAGTGGTGAAAAAATCGCATACATCCAGAGCTTGATAGCACGAACGAATAGTATAAATACCAGTGCGATAACAAGTATACCAAATACGAGCATCATGATAACGGAAAATACCATCCCATTTACCAATTCAGAAACATTTTTAATAATATCAAATGCTCCTGAGTTCTGTATTGTTTTTACATCTTGAATTTTAAAAATTCCATATCCATATATGAGTAGTGGGCTGTAGATGCCACTAGCACTGTCTACGATGCTTTTTGGAGTGACACAACTGTTTTCATTTTTACATTGTTGTTGCAGTGCTTTAAAATCCGTTTCCATATTAGTTATCTCGATTTTTCGAGGAATCACTGGCTGTTCCCAAAAGGTTTTTGTTGCTTCATTGGTTGAGGTTCCTATGAGATTGCCAGGAATTTTGAGAACTGTTGTTGTGACTGCAGTGGATGTTGATACAATGAATTGTACAAACCACCAAGTCATAGGAATGATAATAATGCCTATAAATAGTCGTGGGAGCATTGTTCTATACCCATAATTTTTGGAATTAAAAATTGTGGCTATAGCAATAACTATGAGAAATATTGCATATATAAAATAAAGAATATTTGATACTGTCATCCATAAGTCATACATCTTTTGACGGAGGCCAAATATATCGCCTGTAACCCAATCTGGTGACATAAGCCATCCAGCAAACATAATGAGCGGTGATACAATAATAGTTAAGATACCAAGTGTAGAATTTAAAAACTTGACAACAGAATCAAATGTTTTTTGAGTTTCATTATTGGTTTGATCGGTTACTGCTCATGATTCCGTTGCTGCTTGTGCTTCTGCAACCTCAAAAGCACCAATATCTACAAATCCTGTTGTTGGTGTAAAATCCACAGAAATAAACATTCCTGCAAGAAAGATCGCAAGAAATAATACTGCGGTATATGCTTTTTTGAAAATTCACATAATATTAAAATTTGATTATACCTATTAAATCATATTTTTGCATTTTTTGCAAATTTTTCTTTGCTTTCTTGTGAAAAAAATATTGACAAAAACAAAAAATTATCTCTCTTTTTCAAAAAATAAATTTAAA